>JAGKQJ010000260.1 GCA_017898095.1 Bacillaceae bacterium Marseille-Q3522
GGATAATGTGAAACTCCATTTTTGAGGCGGGGGGATTACTGCCCCTTAATCTGCAATAAAGACAAACTATTTTGAACGCCGGTAGACTCTAACTGTGGACTCTTCTATATTTGTTTGTCACTCTATCGATTTGCAATACCCGTGGAATCCCTGATAATCAACTTTGGCTCGTATTCAATTTGAAACGTGTCAACCGGTTCTTTTTTGATGAGGCGGTCTAACAGTACTACCGCTTCTTCCCCCATCTTCATTTTTTCAACATGAATTGTAGTTAATGACGGATAGGCCATTCTCGCAAAATCAATATTGTCAAACCCGATGACAGAAACTTCTTTTGGAATTTTCACGCCTTTTTGCAATAGAACTTTCATTGCCCCCATCGCGAGCATATCATTCGTTGCAAAAATTGCAGTCGGTTTTTGTTCTAAAAATAGATTCCAATTGTTAAGAAGCCCTTTATAGCCATCTTCAAATGCGGAAGTAGGAGAATAATAGATATTCTTTTGCAAAACATTGCTGCCAAGCTTTTCGATCCGGTCGCAAAACCCTTTTAATCTCTCCTTATGGCTGCGGTGGGCTTGGGGTCCGACAATCAGGAAAATGCTGCGATGACCGAGTTGATACAAATGTTCAGCGGCAATTTTTCCTCCTTTATAGTCATTATTGGCAAAATGAATAACGTCTTCTTTTTCCGTTGTGCCATTGACAATTATGTAAGGAACCTGAAAGTTATCAATATAGCCGATTACTTCTTGGCTTAAGCGGCTGATTAAGATCAGACCGTCCACTCTTTTTTCAAACATGAAATCGGCAGACCGCAAAGACATTTCCTTATCCGTCGTAACAAAAACTGAATAATTGAGACTTTCTGCTTGAAGAAGGACGGCATCCAATATTTTTCCGTAAAACGGGTGTGAAGCAATCGGATGGTGCTGCCGGTAGATGATAACCCCGATATTATTTGTTTTTTGCGAAACCATCGCTCTCGCGACACCGTTCGGTTTATACCGGAGCTCTTTAATCGCTTTCAATACTTTTTCCCGCGTTTTTTCACTTGCATATCCTTTTCCAGAAACGATACGGGAAACTGTCGATTTCGAAACTCCTGCCCGCTCAGCAATATCAATGATCGTATAGCTCATGGAATGATCCTCCAGCCTTTGTCAATTCGTAATCACAATTGTAGCTTTTTATTATGATTATTATATTAAGCCAATGTAAAGCTTTTATAAAGTGAAACTTCCATCAGTGGGGGTTTTTCGACGTACAGGACGTACTAGTGCCGACGTTGCAACAGGACGCCTGAGATCTTAGTCGGCTTTCATCCCCCACTGATGGTTAGTCGCGCAAAGCCCGATTGATTTTTCTAAGGGCTGAAGCCCTAAGAAAAACCTTATCACGCAGAGCCTGATTGATTTTTCTAAGGGCTGAAGCCCTAAGAAAAACCTTATCACGCAGAGCCTGATTGATTTTTCTAAGGGCTGAAGCCCTAAGAAAAACCTTATTTCACCAATCGGGCTTTTAGGGGCAGTTTATCCCCCACCTAAAACGACTGATATCACCTCCATTTTTGAGGTGGGGGTATTACTGCCCCTTAATCTGCGATAAACAGGAATGATTGTTTTCCTTTTAACGTTGAATCGCAGACAATCTAAAATCAAAATGGTACTCATTAAATATCGCTTGATAATGACGTTACGTAATGTGATAGATTTTTATTAGTTGAAATAATCCGTTCTCAGGAGGTGGGATTGCGATTATTCTTGCCCTATTCATTGTGCCCAAATCTTCATTTCTAAAAAGTATTTTTAAGTAATGTCAATACATTTCTATTTATCTTCTGTAACTTTTTATTTCCTTTTTTCATCAAAGCATAGCTGTTTTTCACAAAAAATGCACATTTTATCGCTTTTGTGAAAGCGTATTAGTGTTAAAATAAAAATGTATTGTGAACATATTCACATTCACTATTAGATATTTAGGGGGAACTACTAATGAAAGCTACATTAAAATTTTTATTTATTTCCATTTTCGCCGTTGCTTTACTGGCTGCTTGCGGAAATGAAAATACGTCAAATGACGAAAGCACAGAACCGACAGACGAATCTGCAGATGTTGTGACAAGCGCATCTATTGTTGATGAAGCGGAAGCTCTTGTAAACGGTTTAAGTGAAGATGGAACCTGGATTGTAGCAACTCTTAATGATATAACCGTTGAAGACGAAATCGTTGTTGCAGGAGAATTCCATGATAAGGACGACCCTTCTGCTGATATTTACCGAAAATTAGGCTTATACACGCAAGATGAGGATCATAATATCACTGATTCGTTCACATTAACAGCACCAAAAATGACTGTCCAAAGTGAGAATTTCAGAATTCAAGGCGGTACTTTTGTTGGGGATGTTTATGTAGAGGCTAACGGATTTAATCTTCATGAAACTGCAAAAATTGATGGGAATATCTATTATGCAAGTGATGAATATCAGGAATCAGCTGTAATCGATGGAGATGTGACTGGTACTGAAGAAGTTCAATAATTTTAAGTACAGCTGCAAAGAAAAACACTGATACAAATTGAAATATCATGAAATGTGTAATCGCCGTAGTGAACTACCACGATCCTAAAGGCATCGTGGCTTCTGAAAAAGAAGTTGAAGGAATAGACGTAATCGCAAGACTCGTTATCGTAAGGCTAGATGGTTGAATCGAAAGAGCTCGATGAAAAAAGACCGTTTTTCTCCTACCATGGCGAGCAAGATTCATGCTCATTTAAAAGAAATGAAGTTTGTTAAGACTCTGCTTCCGATCTCGAAGTCTTTCATTGAAACCGCAATCTTTGATCATTGGAAACGTCAGCAGAGAAACGATTCTAAAATTACATTCAAGAACAAGGCTAAAATCGGGCGTAAAACCTCTACCCTAAAGGAATAGGGGTTTTACGCCCAATTTTATAAAATTTATTTTGTTGCTATTGAAACTACCAGTGCATCATCTTTTTCTGTCTCTACTTAATATTTACTACTTTCTGGGCATCAGTAGAAGTATAATTTTTCTTTTATATAATAATTATTAGTAAAAAATCTTCCAAAGTAACTAGGAAATCATTGTTTCTTTGGAAGAGTGAATTTTTTCATATTCTAATAAAAATATAGTACTCTATCACCTTATATAGAATGTCCTCTTATCAGCCTGCCAAATAATTATCCTTCCGATCAATACTGCACCAATTACTTTGCGGTTGAAAAAAAGCTGTTGATGGAACGAAAGCGAGATAATGGTGTTTGCGATCTTCTTTCGCAATAGAGATACCTAATTTACTTAGTTCTTTATGAATCATCGTGCTGTCTTCTAATCCTTGCCGGTACGCATACTCAATTAAAAAAGAATCCTTATCGTTAAACGCTGTTTCCAACTCAAAAAGTAACTTTTTTTGCGTCTCTTCTCCCAGGGAATCCTTCAACTCGTCAAACACTGCCTCCGCTCTTTCCCTTGCAGCAATATATCCAGGATCAGCAGCTGTCTTCCTATAAGCAATCTGGTGCACTCTCTCAGCAGAAATCGTATCAAACGCTTTTTGAACAACATTCATATTATCATCCTCCTATTTTTACCTCTTACCAAAGAAGGAACCTCTTGCTAAAATAGTAGAGTAAGCCCCTTAAAAAGGCTTTTATCATTAGGGAAATCCATTCGGTAAGAAGTTTGTTCTTTCTTGATTTCTTCTTAATTTGTTAGACTTGCTCTGCTGACACGACGTGAGCCAATGGAATATACTCGACCTCCACTTCGTCTATATCTACGCGTAAGCGTTTCAATTGCAGATCGACACTATGGACGGTGCCAACAACTTTTTCGAAGAAACCGCGTTTCCAGTACACGATCGATAGTTTGGATTTTTGCTCCATACACCCGGAGATGGTTCTGCTAATCATTTCAAATTCTTGCTCGTCTATTTCGGGCATTGGAGATTTTTTTTGTTCTTCTTTGCGGTCCAACAGCATTTCAATATGCTCCGGCAGCATAAATCTGCTTGATTCCCACTTCATGTTGCTTCCACTTGTGTGTGAGGATATGAATAAACTCACAAGTGGAAGCAACATGAAGTGGGAATCAAGCAGATTTATGCTGCCGGAGCATATTGAAATGCTGTTGGACCGCAAA
>JAGKQJ010000261.1 GCA_017898095.1 Bacillaceae bacterium Marseille-Q3522
TTTCATTATTGCCCCTATTTATCATTTTTTTGCATAATAATTCCAAATTAGTCGCATATTAAAATTATACAGATGATTTGACACAATTTTCACACAAGGAGTCATATATATGTACAAAAAACAAGAACGCTGGCTTATTTGGCTGTTATTTGTATTAGCAATCGCGATTGGAATTTCTCTTGGCAGAAAGTTTTTTGCAGGATGAGGAGGGGACAAGTTGGGAAATGAGAGTTCCGTTTTTTACAGCCGTGTTTTGACCGAATTAACGTTATCCTTTCATATTATTTATGCAACTCTTGGTGTTGGGATTCCGCTCTTGATCATGATTGCACAATGGATTGGGATCAAAAAACAGGATGAACATTATATCCTGCTGGCAAGGCGCTGGACGCGCGGATTTGTTATAACGGTAGCGGTCGGGGTCGTAACTGGAACTGCAATCGGACTGCAATTGTCATTGCTGTGGCCAACCTTTATGGAGCTGGCCGGTCATGTTATTGCCTTGCCGTTATTTATGGAGACATTCGCATTCTTTTTTGAGGCCATCTTTTTAGGTATCTACCTATACACATGGGATCGGTTTGAGAATCAGAAAAAGCATCTTTTACTCCTGATACCTGTCGCCATTGGCGCTTCTTCATCGGCGATTTTTATTACGATTGTCAATTCCTTTATGAATGCGCCACGAGGATTTGAACTTATTAATGGTCAATTAATCAATATCCGTCCTTTACTGGCAATGTTTAATCCGGCAATGCCTACGAAAACCGCGCATGTACTGGTTAGTTCCTATATGACGTGCGCCTTTCTATTAGCGGCGATCGGTGCTTTTCGAATCTTAACCGGATCCCGGCATGTGTATCATCGAAAAGCATTGCTTTTGTTGATGAAATTGGGATTGATTTTCTCATTGGCAACGGCTGTTATCGGTGATTTTTCCGGAAAATACTTGGCGGAATTTCAGCCGGAAAAATTAGCGGCAGCAGAATGGCATTTTGAAACAACGGATGGGGCACGGCTGATCCTATTTGGTGTTTTAGAGGGTGGGGAAGTGAAATATGCTTTTAAAATACCGTATGCCCTGAGCATTTTGGCGTATGGACTTCCGGATGCGGAAGTAACCGGCTTGGATCAATTTTCCGAAGACGAGATTCCGCCGCTTTCGATTCATTATCTTTTTGATCTGATGGTGACAATTGGAATGTGGCTGGTTTTATTGTCCTTTATATACATAATCGGCGCTTGGAAAAAATGGGGCTTTATCTTATCGAAATGGTATTTATGGCTGATTGTTCTTGGCGGGCCGCTCGTTTTTCTTGCGATGGAGACAGGCTGGTGGCTTGCCGAAGTAGGGAGGCAGCCGTGGATTTTACGCGGGATATTACGGACACAAGATGCGGCAACAACAAGTACGGAAGTGGATAAAATGCTTATTTTGTTCGCTGGTCTCTATACTGTCCTGGGTCTGGGAAGCATAGGTGTACTTACGCGGATGTTTCGGAAAAACCCGATTGAGAAGGAGCTGGCGGAACGTCGGTTTGAGGAAGGGGAAAAATTGACATGACAATAGAAATTATCGGCATTTCTGTTTTATGGCTGTTTTTGTTCGGGTATGTAATCGTAGCTTCGATTGATTTCGGAGCCGGTTTTTTTAATGCCTACAGCAGGTTAACCGGCAGTCATCCTATCATAACAAGAGTGATCCAGCGGTATTTGTCGCCGGTCTGGGAAGTAACAAATGTTTTTTTAGTGTTTTTCTTTGTCGGGATCATCGGTTTTTTTCCAAGTACCGCTTATTATTATGGGACTACGTTGCTCGTTCCGATAAGTCTGGCGCTTATTTTATTAGCAGTCCGTGGATCGTATTATGCTTTTGCAACCTATGGAGGAGTGAATAAATTTTATACGTTTTTATACGGATTGGCCGGGTTGCTTATTCCTGCCTCCCTGTCCATTGTCCTGACCATTTCTGAAGGAGGCTTTGTTTCTTTAGCGGAGGGCTTTCCTGAACTTGACTATTGGACATTATTTATAAGCCCGTTAACATGGAGTGTTGTTTTGCTTAGTTTGACCTCTGTATTATATATCTCAGCGGTTTTTCTCACCTGGTATGCCCATCACGCAAAAGATAGCGATGCAGGTGAACTTTTGCGGAAATATGCGCTTATTTGGGCGGTACCGACAATAGTAACAGCAATAGGAATTATCATTGAACTGCGTACCCATAATCCGGAACATTACGGGCGTCTGCTCTCGTTATGGTGGCTATTTGCAGTTTCTTTTCTGTTGTTTATTGCTACGGTGATATTGATTTGGAAAAAGAAATCCTATGCAACGGCCGTTTGGCTGTTAATCGGGCAATTTTTATGTGCCTTTTTCGGGTATGGAATCTCACATTATCCATATTTACTTTATCCGTATTTAACAATTTATGACGGATTTACGAATAGAGCAATGGCAGTTGCACTCATTACTGCTTTTATTGCCGGATTTGCATTGCTTCTGCCTTCATTGTATTTATTATTGCGCCTGTTTTTGTTTAACCGCGAGTATGTGGAAGGGAGAAGAAACGATCATGCATAATTTTCTGATTTTTTACGCCCCCTTTATCGTTGTTATATTATCGATCATCGCCGCTTTTTTTCTGGCCGGGAAGGATGAATGGCTGGATAAATAATAAATATGAATACCTATCTTTTGATGGAAGGAAAAAGGGGAATTCTTTGACCCGTATGTGTGAAACGAATATAATAAATCTGAGTCTCTGTGTGAAAGGTCTGTTTTGTTGAAGAATGGATCGATTTGCTGATTAAAAATATACTGGAAATTGTGAAAGTGAAACTGTTACCGTTTTTATTCGTATAAATAGTTAAGACTGATACTGCAACTCTGTGTTGTCTTACAGCAAAAAAATTTTTCAGAAAGAAGGGGTAAAACATTTTTTTAGAAAATGGAGGAAAGCAAATGAAAAGCAAGTTTTCCCTTATTCCAATGTTACTTCTTGTGTTTTTGACAGCGTGTTCTTTTTTGGATGATGCGCAAAATACCCTCGATTATGTAAATGAAACGACGGATTATATTAATACGGCAACAGCATTTGCCGAAGAAGTGCCGGGCTTAGCAGAGCAAGCCGTTACGGATCAGCAGGCGGCGGAAGATTTGGAGGCAAGATTAACGGAAATGGAAGAAAGCATCACTGCTTTTAGCGAACTTCAAGCTCCGGGTGTGGTGGAGGACTTGCACCAGCAGCTTCTTGATCATAACGAAACGATCCAAAGCGGGATTGATTTGTACCAGGAAAATATCAAAGACGGAAAACTCGATCCGGCTGTTTTAGAAAATACGGAAATTGGCCAATCTATCCACGATATTCAGGACATCTTTAACCAGATTCAGGAGATTGGACAGTAATCCTGTTTTTAGCAAATGGAAAACATTAAAAAAGTCAGGTGAAGACTTCTGCTTTTCACCTGACTTTTTTTATTCTTTGCTATCATAATACCACTTTAACAGACGAAGAAGTAGAAAATGTAAGTAATATATTTGCTTAAATCATTGCAACAAGCAAAAAACTATTGACGAATCAGGCGGAGACTCTACTCTGCCTGAACGGTAGTTTTCAACCCGATTTTATCGTTTTCAGTGATAGTCCTGATTACTCTGCATGGTACTCCTGCTGCAATAACATTTGAAGGTATGTCTTTTGTTACTACACTCCCAGCGCCAATAATTGTATTATCATCAATCGTTTTTTTATAGATTATCGAAGTTTATTTTAAATCCACAATGGGGTATTTACCCTTTAAATATTCATTGATAAAAAAGCATAAAGATCAAGGAGGGCACTGAAAAAGTCTCTTAAATTTTGAAATGTGTTAAAACCTAGTTGTTGATTTCCGTTCCAGGCGGCTTCGCTTTCCGCGGGCGGTTCGGGGAGCCTCCTCGGCGCTGAAGCGCCTGCGGGGTCTCCCCTGTCCCGTACTCCCGCAGGAGTCTTCGCCGCCTTCCACTCCAATCAACAGAGTCCTT
>JAGKQJ010000262.1 GCA_017898095.1 Bacillaceae bacterium Marseille-Q3522
GCTTTATTTATGTCGGCCGGGTATTCAGAATTTTCCCCTTAACGAAAGCCAGCCGGCTTCTTACATTGTCTTTCCCGGTTTGAAAATCTGTAAAAATACATTCATAAAGAAAAACGTATTCATTTCACATTTAAAATCGTTTAAAATAGTTTCTATATTGAAAAACAAGGGGAAAATAATTTATGGTCAAAATAAAAGGGGAGAAGACGGCATTATTAAGGGGACAAATTGCCGCATTGTACGAAATTTTTCAGCAGCAGGGGAACATGCTGTCTGCCGACAGAGCCCGTGACCTGGCTGTTAAGCTTGCCAAAAAAGAATATATCATCGCTTTTTTCGGAAATTTTTCCGCAGGTAAATCAAGCATGATTAATCAATTAATTGGTGAAAATTTATTACCTTCAAGTCCGATTCCGACTAGTGCCAACGTAGTAAAAATCAAGTCCGGCGAAAATTACTTAAAAATTTTTTTAAAAATGGAACGTCCGCAATTGTATCGTAACCATTGTGACATTGAAAAAGTAAAATCATTGTGCAAAGACGGTCAGCAGATCAAGGCACTGGAAATCAGTTATGCAAAAACATCATTACCGCGAGGTGTCACGATTATCGATACACCGGGAATGGACTCGACGGACGACGAACACCGGATTGCTGCCGAATCCGTGTTACATTTGGCTGATCTTGTCATCTATGTGTCGGACTATCATCACGTGCAAAGTGAATCGAATTTTCATTTTCTCAAAGAGTTGCAGAAAACGGAAAAGGATTTTTATGTCGTCATCAACCAAATCGATAAACACCGTGAAGAAGAAGTAAGTTTTGCTTATTTTCAAAACAGCGTCCGCAGGTCGTTTGCTGCCTGGGGATTAGCGCCTGTGAACATCTTTTACACATCATTGAAAGATCCGGATCACCGGCACAATTCCTTTTATCTTTTAAAAAAATCACTCACGGAAAAAATCACAAGCCGGACAGATATCGTTTCACAGTCGATATTTCAATCATTGAAAAAACTTGGTGAGGAGCATCTTGTCTTTTTAGCAGAAAAACATGAGTCTGAAATCAAGGCAAGGAAAAAATTGCTTGCCGAATTGCCACAAGAAGAAAGAAAACGGCTTAAAGCAGTGATAACGGGTCTTGAGGCAGAACAGAAAATGTGGTCTTCGTATAGTGAAGAAAAAACAGAGCAGTTGCGGCAAGCCGTTGATAAGCTTCTGCAAAATGCTTATTTAATGCCGTTTCAAACAAGAGAATTAGCAAGGCAATACGTTGTCGCATGTCAGGCTGACTTTAAAATCGGCTTCTTATTTTCAAAGCAAAAAACGGAACAAGAACGGCAAATAAGATTAACAAATTTTTATCATGATTTTTCGGAAAAGGTGGCCTCTCAGCTTGATTGGCATATAAAAGACATATTATTGAAAACGCTTAAGGCAGATCAGGTGGAAGATCCGGCTTTATTGATGAACATTCACAACTTTCAAGTGCCTTTTTCGCAGGATCTATTGGAAAGTATCGTAAAAACTAGTGCCTCTTTAACGGGTGAATATGTGCTGCAATATACGAATGATGTAGCAGAAGCAATTAAAAAAATCGCAAAGCGGGAGCTTGAGCCGTTGCAAAATGCTTATTTGCTGCTGCTTCATAATAAAGCAGAACAGCAGTTAACCTGCTTGAAAGAAAAGCAAGCCCGTCTGCATAACTATTATCAGGCAGAGAAAGAACTGGCAGCTTTCGAAAAAGGCCACACGGTTGAGCGTATGAAAATCGAAACGTATTTAACCGGAAATTTTTCCGCGGAGGATTTTCTGGAAAAGGCGGAATACCTAGCGGGATCAACGGAGACAGATGCGGTTGAGGTTATCGAAGAGCATCCGCAAACAACAGCGGAAAAGCAGCTGAAATTCAGTAACAATCATGAAACAGGCGGCGATTTAAAGCAAATCCGCGATCATAAGCAGCTTATCGAAGCTTTGCAGTTTGTTTCCTCCAAAATAAAAAACGTTCCCGGGTTTGCGAACATGGCTGCTGATCTTAAAAGCAGGGCGGAAGCACTTCAAAACAGGTCGTATACCGCGGCTTTATTTGGTGGGTTTAGTGCGGGAAAATCTTCGTTTGCCAACGCTTTATTAGGAGAACAGCTTTTACCGGTATCGCCAAATCCTACAACAGCAGCAATAAACAAAATAAAGCCCGTGGATGTGCTCCATCCGCATGGTACTGTGCTTGTACACTTAAAAACAGAAGATGTACTTTTAGAAGAATTGAACCGCTTGTTATCCTTCTTTAAGAAAACAGCAGCTTCGCTTGAAGATGCAGTATCATATGCACGTAAAATATTCGAATCTCGCAAGCATCATGCCGATTGCACCTTTTTACATGCTTTTATCCGCGGATTTCCCGGCTTCCGCTCTCGGCTTGGAGAGACGCTAAGAGTTACAATGGATCAGCTTTCTTCGTATGCAGCAAACGAGGTACAGTCCTGCTTTGTGGAAGCATTGGAGATATATGTGGATTGTGCATTGACGCGCAAAGGAATCACACTTGTTGATACTCCGGGTGCCGGTTCGATTCATGCGCGCCATACAGGTGTTGCTTTTGATTATATAAAAAATGCCGATGCGATTATTTTCGTTACCTATTATAATCATGCTTTTGCAAAAGCGGACCGCGATTTTTTAGTGCAACTGGGAAGAGTCAAGGATGTCTTTACTCTTGATAAAATGTTTTTTCTCGTAAATGCGATTGATTTGGCAGCAGATGAAGCAGAAAGTGATGCAGTATTAAGCTATGTAGAAGAACAGCTGGTACAATTCGGGATCAGGCAGCCCCGGCTATATCCAGTTTCCAGTATGAGGGCTTTGGCAGAAAAACTTTCCGGTCGGAAAGAGGATATTCCCCGTATGAAACGGTTTGAGGACAACTTTTATTCATTTATAGAAAATGAGTTGATGGAAATAACTGTTTCTACGGCTGTATCCGAGTGGGAGCGGATAATAAAGCAACTGCAAGGCTTTATCCGTTCTGCAGAAGCTGATCAAGAAGCAAAAACAAAAAAACGGTCGGAGCTTAAGGAGGAGAAGGAAATCGTTTTGGCTCTTCTTAATAAGCTTCCGGACATTTTACTGCAACAAAGGACAGAGCAGGAAATAAGTGAACTCGTGTTTTATATTAAGCAGCGTGTATTTTATTGCTTTGGCGATTTTATCCGCGAATCGTTTCATCCGGGTATGTTGAAAAAAGATAATGGAAATAACAAAAAAGCGTTGCAGCTTGCACTTGATACTTTTTTACAAAGCTTCGGTTTTGAACTGGCACAGGAGTTGCGGGCAACAAGTTTACGTGCAGAGACTTTTCTTGGCAGGCTTTTGCAAGAAACAGAACAAAAGATCCATACCATACTCCATAAATATAACGAACAGCTTTCATTCCGGCCGTTTGCGATGCCAAAACTGGAAATTCTTGAATTTGAGCCGGCATTTGCCGGAATCGACCGGTCTTTGTTTAGTAAAGCATTGTCCTATTTTCGTAATCCAAAAGCCTTTTTTGAAAAACAGGAACGGCAGCTTTTAAGTGATGAATTGGAGGAAAATATGCAAACACCTGTTGGTGCGTATTTAGCAAAACAAAAGCAGCGAATGCTCGTCTATTACTGCAAAATACTTGAATCTGTTGTTGCCCAACTGCTTTCTCATTTACGAGAACAGGCGGAGGAATATTATCAAGGAGCTCTGGCAGCAGTTGCAAATGAAATTTCACTGGGAGAACTGCGTGTGTTGGAAAAGCAGATATCTAGTATTCCGTTAATAATGAAAAAGTCATGAAAATTAGTCTGTTGATTGCAATATCCCGGCCATGCCCGTATAGAGGGGAGGGGTTTCTCTTTAGCATAAAAAAGTAAGATTAATAGATAAATAGACCTATATTTTATGTATGTGAAAATTTTTTTCTAACATTTACCATCTTTTAATGATTAATAG
>JAGKQJ010000263.1 GCA_017898095.1 Bacillaceae bacterium Marseille-Q3522
GTAAATGAATAACCAACGGCAAGAATTAATGGATAGATAACAAAAGCACTGATTAATATTAGTGCAGGAAGTAAAAATAGAAATTTACTACTAAAAACGAATTTTAGAATACTATATTTATTTATGATTTTTTTAATTTTATTCATATAAAATACCCCTTAATAGAATAGTAAGTGTACGACAAAACGCACACTTACTATTTTATTGTCCTTATTCAATGTTATTTAAATCTAACTGCCTCACGATCTATCTTTTCCATTGCGTCTTCAACTAGACTCTCAACAGATCCACTATCTAAAGCCATTCCTTCCACAATATCACCAAGTGCATCTTCAAGTACTGGGAAAATTGGTGATTTTGGTTTTATGTGTGCAGTATTTACTAATTGATCGAGCATTAATTTTCTTGGATATTCACTATATGTTTTAGAGGACTCAAGTAATTCTTTATGACCCGGAATTAGTCCTGCTTCCTCTTCCATTGTCTTGGCGCTTTCTATATTGGTTAAATGAGTTACTAATTCAGCTGTAAGTTCCGGGTATTTTGTATCTTTTGTTGCCGCTACATACCAACTGCCATGCGGAGCAGAATTATGTCCTTTTTTCCCATAAGGATAAGGCATTAATGACCAATTCAAATCTGGATATTCTTTAGTCAATACATCAGCCAGCCATGGTCCTTCAAAACTGATTGCTGCGTTCCCTAAGGCAAATGCATTTTCACGAAGGGTTGGAGAAACGATTCCTTCGTTAAAAAGCGTATCAATAAATTTTAATGCTTCCATTGTATTGTCACTGTTTAAATATCCATCTGTATCTAAACCGTTCTCTCCTACTAATTGCCCATCATTTGCAAAAATAATTGGAGAGTGTGCATACATTTGCCATCCACTATTATCAGGGATTAAATTCACTGATTCTTTTCCCATGTGTTCTTTGAGAATTCTCGCATTCTTTAAAAATTCATCATAGTTCCAAGCTAAATCCAATGTCCAATTCCCGTTTTCATCAGCAGGAATTTCAATACCTGCGTCTTTAAATAAATCTACATTGTAAAAAACAGGTGCTGATAAATCAAATGACTGTAATGCATAAATGTTATCGCCTACACTGCCGGCCGAAATTATTGTATCTAAGTACGAATCGATTGTGGATTGATCTATGTACTCATTCAAAGGTAAAAGAAGATCTGAATCCACGTAAGAAGCTGTGTACACGCTTTCTAAAGTGATAACATCCGGTAATTCTCCTGTCGTTATTGCTGCGTTTATTCTGTCATTATAACCACTTCCCTCGCCCGTCTTGACGATGTGTTCAACGGTTACCTTTACATTTTCATGCATCTCTTCGAATTCTTTAGCCCTCAAGTCATAAACTTTACCCTCTGGAACGTCTGCAGGCACATGAACCCATACTTTCAATTCTTTCAGCTCATCCCCGGCATTGCTTGAATTACTGTCATTTGTAGAATTAGAACAAGCAACTAAAACAAAAATTAAAGCTATGGACATAATTAACGCAATTTTTCTTTTCATCTGTTGCCCTCCTTTATATACAGAAAACGTTTCCATATTAATTGAATATAAAAGGGCTAAGCCCTTTTACAAAACATTGTGGAAATGTTTCCACCTTCGATTTAATTATAAGAAATGCGTTTTTTCTTGTCAACACTTTTTTAATAATTATTCACGAGTTGTTTCACCCTTTAAAAACTCTACCGGATGAATTGCAGGCGTTACTAAAACACCATTTATTCTTTTTATTATCAAATTAACTAGGCTTCTACCGATTAATTCTACCGGTTGTCTAATTGTTGAAAGCTTTGGTTTTAATACTGCATAAGTTTGGATTCCATCAAACCCAATTATGGAGAGTTCTTCAGGAATTTTGATGTTTTTCTCAAGCGCTAATTGTACAAGCTCAAGAGCCATTAAATCATTCTCAACTAAAACACCATCAACATCTTTATGTTTTTTTAAAAACTTTTTTAAAAATGCAGTTTGATCCTTTATAGGATCCTCCTCAATATAAAGTGTATACTTTATTCCATACTCATTAGCAGCATCTTCAAAGCCTTTTTTCCTTTTCTCTACTTCTGTTGATAACTCTTTCGAAAATGTTCCAATATAAGCTATGTTGCTACATCCTGTATTTTTTAATATTTTACAAGCCATTTTTCCTCCGCCATAATTATCACTTGAAACATAAGGAATATCCCTAATATGTCGATCTACAAGTACGATGGGCATGGAATTATTGATGTCATTTTCAATTCGATTATACGAAATCCCAATAATACCAGATACCTTATTCTGTTTAAGCATTTTTATATACTTAAGCTCTTTTTCCAACTGGTTACTAGAATTACAAAGCATCATTTTATAACCCTTTTTATCAAGCTCATCTTCAATATAAAAGGCAAGTTCTGAGAAAAAGGCATGATGAATAGAAGGTAAAAATAACGCAACAATTCTATTATCTTGCGTCACAAATGCTCTTGCCGTTTCATTAGGAACGTAACCTAATTTATTTATTGCATCTAGTACTTTCTTTTTCGTCTTTTCACTCACATATCCAGACTTATTTATAACTCGTGAAGCAGTACCAATCCCTACTCCAGCTAACTTTGCAACATCTTTTATCGTTGGCATGATATCACCTCAGCTAACATAATATCATATATGGAAACGTTTCTCTATTGAATTTTTCAAATTAAATTGTTAAACCAATATCCTCTGAAAATCGCAAAGAAAAATGAGAACTATAATAGGGACATAAAGTTTCGTTAAAAGATGTAATTGTGAAAACGGTTTCTATTGGATAAAATTTAAATGGAAAGGAGGTAAAAAGTTTAAATGGTAAACGGCTTGAGTGATCGTCAAGTAAAGATTCTCAAAATATTAAAAGAAAGTGAGGATTTCGTTACGGCTTATGATTTGTCTATTTATTTCTCGGTGTCCACGAAAACGATTTATCGTGATATGCAAAAGTTATCGGAATATAATTTAGATCCCTATTCACTTATTAAGAAAGAAAACCTGGGGTATCTACTAAAAAAAAATACGAATGTAGATATTGAAGAACAGATATTTATTAACAGCCCGGATGAGAGACGTATAAATTTATTATTGTATCTTCTGTCTATTGCGCCAATGAAAACATCAATTCAGAAGTTATCAAATAGATATATCGTAAGCCAAAGCTCTATCATTAATGATTTTAACCATATTGAATCGAAAATAAAGCCATATAATCTTATGTTATTAAGAGAGAATAATGGAACATATATATGTGGGCATCAACTTTCAATAAATAGGTTAATGTCAGTTATTATAGAAAGTTTTTTAAAACAGTCAGGCGATCCATTCAGCCAATATAATATACCAGAATTTATTGAGAATGTAAAAAATAATTACAACAGGCTATATGAGGTCAAAAATTTTCTTCATGAAGTACAGGTGGAAAACGAAATACTGTTAGACCAAGCGTTTTATTTAACTTTATTTTGCAGCCTGCTTGCTATTATTGAAAAACACAAAAATTATTCATATAACAGTTATAAAGGGAAGGTATTTGAACCTGTCGATACGAAATCCAAAGAATTTCAGCTTACTTTTGATTTAGTAAGAAAGGTTGAGTCATTTTATTGTTTTACATTAGAAGAACATGAATTTAATACACTTTATTATATTCTAAAAGCATACAAGCTAAATTCCAGAGCTTTACTAGATTCAGAGGATAATAAAGAGTTTACAAATGGGAAGGTTAAATTATTCTCAAAAGAATTGGTTAAAAAAGTCTCTCAAAGTGTTGGTTACAATTTAGAAGATGAATTTTTAAAAGAGCAGTTAATACTCCATCTTTACTCAATGATGTTTCGGCTTAATCATGATATTTATATTGTAAATCCTATTTTAAAGCCAATCCAAACTAATTTCAGCGAAACTTTTAAAATCGTAAAACAGTGTAT
>JAGKQJ010000264.1 GCA_017898095.1 Bacillaceae bacterium Marseille-Q3522
GGAATATTGGCAAATATGTCGAAATTATTATAGATAATCCCAAGTTTGTGCGGTTAATTTTACTTGGACGACAAGAAGTCAGAGATTTTTGAAAATGCAAAAAGCTTTCTTTAGCGAAAAGCTTTCTTCGACTTTATGTATGCTGAAGTCATCTGCAAATTTAATACCTTTGTATATTAAAGCAGGTGAGAAATAACCTTACCTTTGGAGTAGAAAAATTATAAAATGAGGTGAAAATTATGCATTTCAATCGGGCAACCAATTTTTTAGGTTATGATACGGAAGAAATACAATGGGATAATGAAACTCAGTCTTTTAAAGAATGTATTCAAGAAATAGTATCTTTACCATTGCAAATAGAAAACATCCAAAAATTGATCAAAGAATTAACGGAGGAAGAAAAGCTATTACTTTCCAACCATTTGAATTTTTCTTTTGCAAAACGGGAGAAAAAGCACTTTCCTGATTTGCTTTTTAAAAAAGAGATTAGTCAATTTATGCAAGAAATAAAAAAAGATCATATCAATTCTATGGTAAAACTATACCAAGCTTTCCTTCTTGTGTTGATTCCAATATTAGAGAATGAAGATGAAAATACATTTGCATATTTCCTCTCACAGCATAAAATCTTGATGAAAAAATTTGGGCCATGGCATTATTATTGGGCATTCATGTTCCATCCAGGTAAATCCAGTAATCCGGTATTATGGGAACAGTTCAATCAAGGATTTCCTGAAAGATTAAAGAAGTGGAAAATAGAGGAATTAATGTATACCTCTGATCTATTGAACGAAAATAAAGAAAATGACGAAAATTCCATAATAACTAAAAATAGTAGAAAGATAAAAATTAAGAAGCTGGAAATGAAACTAAATAATGAAATGAATCTCAGAATATCGTTAGAGGAAGAATTGACGAAAGAAAAAAATGAGAAAATAAAAGCTGAAGATAAATTGAATCAAGCGATGCAAACAATTGACATGCTTGAAAAAGAACTTAAAAATGAAAAAGCCAGAGCAGAAGAAATAATGAAACAATCAAAAACACAGAAAGAGAAATGGGAAGAGAGTAAAAATCATTGGTACAAGGAAAGAAAAGCACTTCATGGCCAAATAAAATCTGCAGGAGATAAATTAGTTGTAGCACACGCAGTAGTGCTGGAAAAAACGAAGGAAATTCATTCTTTGGAAAATAAACAGAAAAAGCTAGAAACAGCGTTACATGATAAACATGACAAAA
Source organism: Bacillaceae bacterium Marseille-Q3522 (assembly GCA_017898095.1). Taxonomy (GTDB): domain Bacteria; phylum Bacillota; class Bacilli; order Bacillales; family Cytobacillaceae; genus JAGKQJ01. The sequence continues at coordinate 1,240 of JAGKQJ010000264.1, forward strand.
ACACTTTAGGAAAAGAATTAATTAAATTTTTGTACGATGACCTTGATACGATCACGGCGCAGTTAAAAAATAGCGTTTTTAAAAAAGCTTCTGCAGGAAAAAAGATACGTGAACGTGCAAAAGATATTCTTACCCTTGTCGACCAATTAGAAGAGTATATTTCACCTTTAACCACAAAGAAAGAGGAAAACCAGGAAATAGAAGAAAATACCAATAAATTTACAGAAAAAACAGATTTCATAAAAACCGCAGATAGTCAATCCCCATATGAAAGTAGTGCTGGAAGGGAAGATGAAGAGTGGTATACCGGAACATTCCAACGCCTTGATCATGGAGGGATCATCACCCTGGATAACGGTCGGGATTCATTCAGAATTCCTGAATCAATTGTAAATAAACATGAACTGCAACATGATGCGGAAGTTCGCTGCAAGCCGATGCATACAGATAATGGTGCTGTACGTTATGAAATAGAACTGCTTTTTCAAGGGGATGATCAATCCTCCAATATTAATCAATATGACGGTTATATAAAGATGGGAGAGCATAACATATTTTATTGTGTTGAATTAAATGATCCTGAAAAAAAATATATGGTTCATGGAAGAGATGTCATGGTTCAGGAATTAGCAGATGGATGTCCATGTACTTTTAATGTAGCTGAAGGAAGTCATATTGCAAGAATATCACGTTTATATAAAATGTATGAGTATGAAAAACGGGAAGCCACATTTTCTAATAGGGAAGCAAGTTCAATAAATAATAACAATAAGAAAAAACTCAGGCCAAAGCAAACGGAATATTTAAATGGTGTCCGGATTGCTGTTGTCGGCGGGCAAAAAAAATGGTTTGAAAGTGTAGTAACAGAAACAGGAGCAGAATTTATTCATAATGACGGATATACACCTGAAAGAATTCATGCGGATATAAAACGTTCCAACGCGATATTTTTATTTTTAAAATCAAATTCCCACCGTGCAACCCAAGGATGCATGGAAGTCGCCAAAGAATACAATGTGCCGCATTTTATTATTGAAGGTTCTAAATCAAACTTGCGGCAGCTGTTGTGGGATAACCGCGAAGTAATTTTGGGAAAATAGGAGCCAGTTAACATTATGATTGAGTACATGAAACCCTGTTGCCATAACAGAAAAAGAAGATGCAGAAAAAAGCACTTGCTAACAGCAAAGTGCTTTTTTCTCTGGAAATCTTTTTTCATGAATAAAAGCGTAATCGTTTCATCGAGCTTAGGAACTCGGGAAATCTGGTGGGGCATTCTCCCGCCTACGCTACGTTAAGTAGGGGAAGTCTACATCATTCAAGCAGGGGAAGATAAATGCAAACTCAGTAAACTCGTTTCAGCAAGCGAAAAAACTAGTGAAATCGTGTGGGTACTCTATCCAACCTGATTGCTAAATCCCACCTACGCTTCGCTTAGAGGTTGGGATCTTCATCATTAATTCCTTTTAATGATAAAAGCATTGTAATGAAAATTTTTTTCAAAAAGGCAGACTTCATTCATCAAGAAGATTTTTGCTGTTTCTTCATAAGTTGTTTTTTGTCGTCCCATTTAAAAAATTTGTCCAGCAACAGATAGATTTTTTTCGATTCCTTTGCCATCAGAGGTCCTAAAATAGCGAGAATTAATACGTAAAGGGCGGAGAAAGGCTTAAGCATAGGTGTAAGTCCGCCGGCGATACCGAGATTCGCCATGATAATCGAAAATTCTCCTCTGGATACAATTGTTAAGCCGATATTGGTAGAAGCTTTATTGGAAAGTCCGACTTTTTTCCCGGCAAGCATCCCTGCTATAAAATTGCCGAAAATCGTAATCGCGACAGCTCCGAGAGCAAGCCAAACACCTCCTCCTAATGAGAAAGGATCAATACTTAAGCCAAAGCTGAAGAAAAAGATTGCTCCAAAAAAATCCCTGAACGGAATAACGAGTTTTTCAATCCGGTCAATATGTTCCGTTTCAGATAAGACAAGACCTAATAACAGGGCGCCGATTGCCTCGGCAACATGAATCGTTTCGGAAAAGCCGGATATGAAAAATAAAACAGCAAAGATGACAATAATAAATATTTCATTAGAAGAAATATTTAACAGTTTATTTAACAAGGGCGTTGCTTTTCTCGCGACGATAAAAAAGAGCAGCATGTATCCGAGTGCTAAAATTATGGAGATAATTGCACTGCCTAATGTAGTTGCACCGCCAAGAACAAGCCCGGAAACAACGGAAAGGTATACAGCAAGAAAGATGTCTTCAAACATAATAATGCCAAGAATCAATTCCGTTTCTCTATTGCCGGTTCTTTTTAAATCAACGAGCACTTTTGCGACAATAGCACTGGATGAAATTGTGATAATACCGGCAACAATCAGGATTTCCAAAAATGAAAAACCGCCGGCAAGTCCGTACAGCAATCCCAAGCTAAAATTAATTAAAATATAAATCGTTCCTCCGACGACGATGGACTTACCAGACTTAACTAATTTTTTCAATGAAAATTCCAAGCCTAAATAAAACAAGAGGAATAAAACACCGATCCTGCCAAGAAATGAGATGATATCCTGGCTCTCAATAAAGGTTAAATCGATGACACCAATTTTTGGTGCGTGAGGTCCGACAATCATTCCCAGAATAATTAAAAAAGGAATAATAGAAAAGTTTAATTTTCCGGCAATAATGGCTGCTATTGCAACTAACACAAGCGCAGTCCCAAC
>JAGKQJ010000265.1 GCA_017898095.1 Bacillaceae bacterium Marseille-Q3522
AGTTCTGAAGATAAAGATGCAAAAGTAGGTAATAAAACTGCTGAATCATCGTTTTTCGGATATAAGACCCATATCGCGATGAGCAAAGAAAGAATGATTACCGCCGCAACAGTTACCACAGGAGAAATCCCCCTCACCGAAAATAAGTACAAATTTATGATCAGGAGACAACCTATTCATGACTCTTAAATATATCGAAAGTTTATTATTTTCAAAAAGTCATCTGGTTGTACACCACATATAAATAATATCGGTAACGATCGTGGGAAATCGAATTTTCATTATGGTGGATGACAACAAATTGAAATTTATAAGCTGTAAACTTTCGTGCCAGCAAAGAAAATTTCGCCAAATGGGAAAAGGAAGGCCTTATGACAATATTTTTTAAAGATGCCGACAGGGTGCTTCCTTGTTTTCTCGTATTATTCAAGGCGTGAATCATTTGATCGGCTGTTCTTATTCCCAGTCCGTGTCCAAAATACGTTCCGTCTCCGAGGACGACGGCATTTTCGCCTCTCCACCAGTCGGTTTGCGGATCAAAGTCCGGATTATCAAAATAAACTACATCTCCAGGCAAGAAATGATCGGTGTATGTTGACTGAATTCCAAGATCAGAATCAGCATGCCAGCTGTATAAATAGAGTCCTCGAAATAATTGGTTAAAATTTTCTTCACCAATACTTTTTAGAACAGCATCGTAATAGATCATTACTTTTGCCGTTGCACATTCAAACGCATATTGCGAACTGTTTTTGAAAATGTCTTTTATTGCATCAGATGGTTTTACACTATGCTTTAATTGAAATGCGCCGGTATTCGTCTTTTTCCAGTAATTCGGGTTGCAACGGGAGTTGGCGAAAGTGGTGAACTGCGCACTCCCTTCATTCATGGCCCTTGCGCTCTCAATGATGTTTTTTCGTAATGTAACTTCAAATTTCAATTCGTCTAATGACGGATAGGAATAAACAATCGAATCATCCAGAATGCGTTGTAAAATCATCTTTCCCATACTGCCTGCCGGCCACAATCCATATTGTTGAAAAGGCTTTCCCGCCAGTTGAATCATACAATCATTCCTTATCATTTTTTTCTTTAAAATGCTCTTACTGTGAACAGAAGGTAGAATTGAAAAATAAGTGAAGGACAATCTGCCTATTGAAACATCATCCCTTGCATTATTAACCAGGATATTCGAATACTTATTTTGTGTGTTGGCAATGGCACTAGAGATTTTTGTTCAAAAAATATCTAAAGTATAAAAATTATTCAGACTCTTTACGCAAGTCAGGAGCAACAATTATGGAAAAATATAAAGTTGTTGTTGATACAAATATATTTGTTAGCGCATTCCTCGGAAGCAAAAAATAATTCTAATTATCAGTTCAATAATACAACCCGCTTTCATCTTTTCCTGTTTTTTCACTTTTTGAAAGTCCATCCCTTGCATTATTAACCAGAATATTCGAATATACGTGAGGTTCATGGATCGGATTAGTCCTTAATGTTTTATCTCAAATTCTTGAGACTGAGGGACTCACACGTATTATTACACATAATTTAGAGGAATTAATTTTAAGAAGATTTGATGAAATTTTCGTTTTACGAAATGGAAAGGTTGTAGAACAAGGTTCTTTTGATGAATTAATGAGAGGTTCAGAGAGTCTTATCCGTTTTTTAGGGTAAACTTAATAAAGAGTACAAAAAATAAAGAAGGTGATCCAATGGCTATGAATAAAAAACCGAATCGTTTAATTACTGAAAAATCCCCTTATTTGCTTCAGCATGCCTATAACCCGGTAGAATGGCATCCATGGAGTGAAGCAGCTTTTCAAAAAGCAAAAAAAGAAAACAAGCCTGTTTTTGTTTCGATCGGGTACAGCACATGCCACTGGTGCCATGTAATGGAAAGAGAGTCCTTCGAGGATGAAGTAACTGCAAAGTTGCTTAACAAACACTTTGTCTCAATAAAAGTCGATCGTGAAGAGCGGCCGGATATTGATTCAATATATATGAATATTTGCCAAATGATGACCGGACAGGGTGGATGGCCGCTCCATGTCTTTTTAACACCTGAGCAGAAGCCTTTTTATGCCGGTACTTATTTTCCCAAAACAGATATGTATGGAAGACCGGGTTTCCAAACCGTGCTAAATCAGCTCTCCCGTCAATATCATAAAAATAGAAGTAATATTGAAGAAGTTGCCAATCATGCAACAGAAGCTTTACAGTTGATACAAATAAAGTCGTCGGAGTCTTTGCCGCAAGCCGATATTCTCCATGAAACATATAATCAATTAGCGGAAAATTTTCAATCGGTATATGGCGGTTTCTCTGCTGCCCCAAAATTCCCGATCCCGCATCAGCTTATGTATTTGCTGAGATATTATGCATTAACCAGAAAAGAAACGGCTTTGAAAATGGTGGAACGGACACTAAATGCAATGGCAGACGGCGGCATTTATGATCATATCGGTTTTGGATTTGCCCGTTATTCGACGGATGAAAGTTGGCTTGTTCCTCATTTTGAAAAAATGCTCTACGATAATGCATTGTTGCTCTATGTCTATACAGAGGCACTCCAGCTAACAAAAAATCCGCGTTATCAGAAGATAATCGACCAGGTTGTCACATTTGTAAACCGGGAATTGCAGGATGAAAGCGGTGCTTTTTATTCTGCGATTGATGCCGACAGCGAAGGAATTGAGGGGAAGTACTATGTTTGGACAAAAGACGAAATATTGAACGTATTAGGAAATGAAGACGGGGAATTGTTTTGCGCAGTATATCAAATTACGGAAGACGGAAATTTTGAAGACAAAAACATTCCTAATCTGATTTACTCGGATAAAAAAGAGATTTTTCAGGGAAGATCGCTGTCTTTTGAAGAAGGAAATACTAGATTGGAAAAAGCGCGCGAAAAACTGTTGCAAATACGTTCGCAACGTGTTTATCCCCATTTAGATGATAAAATTCTTACATCATGGAATGGTTTAATGATTGCAGCATTAGCGAAAGCCGGACAGGTGCTGAAGAAAACGGAATACATCGAATATGCAACAAAAGCACTGCATTTCATCGAAACAAATTTAACAGAAGATGATAAACTTTTTGCCCGCTATCGTGACGGTGAGGCAAAGCACCCCGGCTATTTGGATGACTATGCTTTTTTATTATGGGCGTACCTTGAATTGTATGAGGCGACTTTTTCTTATCAATATCTTGAAAAAGCTGTCCAATTAGCGGAAACAATGACGGATGCATTTTGGGACAAGGAGGGAGAAGGCTTCTTTTTTACCAGTAAAGCAAGTGAAAAGCTGCTTGTGCGGGAAAAACAATTCTATGATGGTGCAATACCATCCGGAAACAGTGTTGCGGCTGTGCAGCTTTTACGGCTCGGTCACCTTACAGGGGAAACAAAGTGGCTAAAATTGACTGATCAATTAAGTAAAGCATATCAATCCGGACTTGCATCTTTTGGAATGAATTTTACCTTTTTTCTTCAAAGTGTCGTATTGAGAGAGCTGGGGATAAAAGAGCTTGTCATACTTGGAACAGCGAGAGAGAAGATTAGAAAAAAATTACAAGATGGTTATGCTCCTCATTTGATGTTCGTTGTACCAGAGTCAGGTTTTGCCCGTGAATACAAAATTGTTGATGAAACATTGACTGTGTATATATGTGAACATTTCAGCTGCCAGCGTCCGGTTACCTCAGAAGAAGAACTATGGAACAAACTTCAAATGAGGTAGGAATAAATTAGCTTCAACATCCGCATCTATCATAAGCCTGGAAACGAAAGGACTTCCTTGTGGATCCTGCGTTTTCCAGGCCTTTTTGCTGTTTGACTCTCATAATGTAAAAAGCTATTTCTAAATGCCCATAATAAAGCAGATATTTAGTACTAAAAATGGTTGAACTTTTAAAAAAAAAGTAAGGAAATTTTCTTAATTC
>JAGKQJ010000266.1 GCA_017898095.1 Bacillaceae bacterium Marseille-Q3522
ATTTATATGTCATACCAGATAAACAGTTAAATTTTCCCGTATTTTTTCTATATTTATTTCTTCGAGACGGTTTTATATAAGTAAAAAAGATGCCTTAACTTAATTGCCCGTCCCTTTTGCTTTCTGTCGTTCACGAAAACGGCGTACCTTCATTAAATTGCCGCACATTTTATCATCACACCAACGGCGGGAACGGTTGCGGCTTTCATCATAGTAAATCCAGCGGCAATCTATATTGGCACAGATTTTCAATCGGCGGATATCTTCATCTGCGAGAAATTTTGCGAAAGATTCGGCAATTCTGCCGATTACGTATGGCCACCCCTGTGTAAATGCCACCTGCTCCAAATGATAAATATCCTCTGTGAATGTGACCGCGTAATTCCCTAAATGCAGCACGTTCCTCCTTATCGGGCATCATCGGTACAGCTAGCTTCCACTTAGTAAGAAAGTCTGTCCACCATTCGGGTTTATCCAGGCGGTCTTCACGACGTCCCGATCCCCTCCAATCACGCCAGTCACTATTAAGAAAATCAATAAATAAAAATTCCATAGGTGTAAAACTCCTTCATGTATGTTGACTATCATCATTGTCTTATGATAAATTTACTTTGTAACCGTCATAATCAAATTAGATCGTTACATTTCTCATTCTTACATCTATTATAATGCACAAAAAAGAAAAAGGCAGTTACATGAAAACGAGGAGGAAAGAGAATGAACCGAATTGACATTTTACGAGATCAATTGCAAAAAAACTATGCGACCGAAGCGTGGTATCCTCCACTGAAACCTGCTCTTGAAGGGTTGAACTCTGCTCAGGCAAGTTGGCATCCAACAGGAGAAGCGGCGAATACCATTTGGGAGACTGTCAATCATCTGCTTTATTACAACGAACGAATGTTGGAGCGATTGAAAGGAAATAATCCTACTTTTCCCGCTGAAACAAATGATGACACGTTTACAGTTTCCCACTCATCAGATGACGAGTCAGCATGGCAAGCGGCCGTAAAAAGAACAGAAGAAGTTTACAAAGACTTGCTCGAAGTACTCTCTAACAAACAGGATGAAGATTTCGACCAACAACTTTCCAAGGGTACATTCGGAGAAACAACGTTTGACATCCTTATGCACATTGCTTATCACACCGGGCAAATTGTCCAGATTCGTAAATTACAAGGCTCGTGGCCTGCGCGCCGTGCATATGAGTAATAACTTCCAAAACTAACTTAGACTTTTAATGAACTTCAAGTAATAGTGAAATGTTTCCTGAAGCGTTTTTTCGGTACATAATCACAGTCCTTGAGTGTAAAATTTTCTCAATAGCATTTTTACCTCACACTTATTTCCTGAAAAATGTACCGAAAACCTTTTTAATAATTTTTGTTTTTTCTGCAGTCCCTCTGTAAAATCAAGCTTTGCTTGCCATTAACGCAATTTGATCCAGCCATTCTTGGCGGGTATTCTCATCGGATTTTGGAACAGATTCAAAGAACAGATGATACAAAACCTCAAATCCGCAATACTCAAAGATTCCTTTATCCGAAGTCAGGCGGAGGGCGTTCTGCATTCCGCTTTGTTCATATTCTTTAAATGACTTTCCTTGCGTATTTATAATGACGGCTTTTTTTCCTTTTAAGAGTCCCATTTGCACGCCATTCGTATATTTATAAGCAAAGCCGTAGGTGAAAACACGTTCAATATAGCCTTTCATTATCGCAGGTAACCCGGTCCACAATATCGGATAAATAAATGTGATGACATCCGCCCATTTAATATATTCTTGCTCATGTAGGACATCCTCCCCCAGTTCTTTGCCTATTATTTCAGCAGCATTTACCAATGGCTGAAACCCTATTTCATATAGATCTCTGACAACTACTTCATGGCCATTCTTTTGAAGCCCATCAACAGCGGTATTTAAAATAGCATGGTTAAAACTTTCTTTTCTTGGATGAGCGATTATTAATAGGTGTTTCATTTTTATCATTCTCCTTTTTATTGTTATTGCCCTGAAATATATATAGTTAAGTTAATCCACTTGAAAAACAACCTTTTGCAACAGCTGCAACTCCCAATACAATCAAAAATGCAGAAAGTCTTATTTTTTTACCTCCCTTAAGAATTAGTGATTAATCAATAACAAAATTCGTGAATTGATTTTGCAATGAATGGGAAGAGGTATGGAATTTCATTAGTGATTGATCAATAACTAATTTGCACCTAATCAACCAAATTACTATAAAGTAAAACTTCCATCAGTGGGGGTTTTTCGACGTACAGGACGTACTAGTGCCGACGTTGCAACAGGACGCCTGAGATCTTAGTCGGCCTTCATGCCCCGCCTAAAATGATTGGTTTTACCTCTATTTTTGAGGCGGGAGTATTACTGCCCCTTAATCTGTGATTAATCAATCAATATGATTATCAAGTTATACGTTCGTTCACCTCCTTATCTATTGATTTTATCTGTTAGTGATTAATCAATAACTATTCGATAAATTACAATATCAATGTAATTATTTTTTGTCGAATAACTCCGGGAGATCCATGAAATAAGAAATATTGCATAGCATCCCTCTTGCCTGAAATGTTGTAACCTCACTCTCAGCATTCGGAATACCGGCTTCTTTAAATCTTTCCAAAGTATAATTTCTAATTCGCAACAGACCTTTTTTCGTCGTATTCCTTACCGATTCTTCTGTTACGGAAAGCCCTATTACTTGCAAGGCAATTTCATTTGGATGGGATACAGATAATTCTTCATACGCCTGAACCATTTTTACAACTAATTGATCGGGACTTGCTTCTACCTTTTTAAAAGTTTGCAGAATTCTTTCGAATGCTCTATCTAACGCAGCGACAAATAGCTCTTCCTTCGTTTTAAAAAATCGAAAAATATATGGTTGAGAAATCCCGGCTTTTTCGGCAATGAATGCTGTCGTTGTATTATAATACCCTTTTTCTGCAAATACCTCTAATCCGGCTTCAAGAATTTCTTCCTTGCGATTTCCCATTCTCTGCGTCATATATGTCACTGCCTTATTTTTTGTTATTGATTGATTACTAACTCGGATTATATATTATTTCCATTAAAGATTCAAGGAAAAATTTTAGAATTTTTTATCTTGGAAACTCAGAACACTTCCTCGAAAGCGGACACGATACTTTTGCATAAACCAAATCTTATTAAATGATGGGATCGGCAGGAAACGTTCTACCACTTAAAATCCAGTGATAAATTTTATTCATAATTCTGTGGTTCATACTCAATGTTATACTTACGGGCAAATTTTTTCATTTCTTTATGGTATTCTTTGATGAGCACATAATAATCTAACATTTTATCGTTTGCCTGCTGTGTTATTTCTTCATTCTGTTGTTCCAAAGCTTTTTTTTGCAGCAATAGCCCCATAGCCCCTCATGAAAAGTTTCTGTTCCAAGGACAATTTTGTTCAGCCATTTTTTTCAGTTCCGGAATTTCAGTATCAATATTTTTCGCCTCTTTTACTGCCTTCTCATAAGCTGGAATCGTGGTATTGACTAATTCATGATACACGGTTTGATCATCTGTGTAGTTATCTCCGGAAACGGAATATAATGATTGAAAAGCTTCTAACTCTAAATCAGATGTCTTTTTTACTTCTTTATTTATGAAATTCAATATTGCTTCCTGTTTTTCTTTGTTTTCTTGTGAAGCTTCATTCGATATCTCATCGTCTTTCCCAATCTCTATACTGCATCCCAGCAGAACACTAGCAGCCATTAAAATGATGATGAAATTTCTCATCCGGGACAAGTCCTTTCTATTCTTAGTAAAGACTTTGTACATCAATTTTTCTTTATCAAACTCGGATCATTTTTAATATAAGCATATCTCCGATTCAAATATCTTTTTTTTAGTATTGCTCTTGTAAGG
>JAGKQJ010000267.1 GCA_017898095.1 Bacillaceae bacterium Marseille-Q3522
ATCTTATGTAGGTGTGAAAAATGTGTGAATGCCCATTTTTTGCAGATTGTAATGAATGAAAAATAATAGAATAAGAATCGTCATACGATTTTAATCTTCTTGTAATCTAAGTGTGCTATAACTAGCATAGACAAAGGAAAGGAGCAAAATATGAGGATTGTTTCTTTATTAAGTGTAATCACTATTCTTCTTTCTACGTTAATTGCGGGAGTCAGCTATGCCGAAACGAGGCAGGACGCCTTGCAAAATAAAATGAACAGTCTCCGGGAGAATCAGGAAGAAGTACATAAAAAAGAGCAGGAAAAACAGGCTGCAGCTGTTGAAATAAAAGAAATGCAAAAAGAATTGCAGACGCTGCAAAACGATATTTTAACAGTTACAGAGCAATTGGAGAAGGTAAAAACAGATATATCAGACACAAAAGCAATTATTGAAGAAAAAAAGTTGGCTATTATTCAGTTGGAAGATCAAGTGTTAAATAGAGAAGAAGTATTAAAAAAACGTTTGGTGACCATGCAAAAAAATAATCCGGCTCACTTTATTCTCGAAACATTAGCAGGTGCGGAAAGTTTAAGTGATTTGTTTAATCGCATTAATGCAGTCACCACTTTAATGGATGCGGATCAGGATTTATTAATAAATCAACGGGATGATCTGGAGAAAATCGAAGCAGAAAAAGAAGAAATTGCAAAAAAGGAAGCAGAATTGGTTAAAAAACAAGAGGAACTTGCTTCGATGCAAACAAAAATTCAAGAAAATTTAAATAAGAGGCAGGAGGCTTTGGCAGTTGTTCAAGAAAAATATGCAGGTCTGGAACAGGAACTTGCAGTTGCCGAAGCGGAAAAAGCACAAATTCAACAATCCATTAAGCAAATTCAGACAGACATCCAAAAAGAACAAAAAGCTGAACAATTAAGTTCGGTCGGTCAGACATCTGCTCCTGTGAAAGAGGTTTCATCAGTGCAGCAGCCAAAGGGGAAAGAGCTTTATGTTACAGCTACTGCCTATAGCCATGAGGATACAAAAAGTGATTATACATCATTAGGCTACAATATTAGAACGAATCCCAATTTAAAATTAATCGCTGTAGACCCGAGAGTGATTCCGTTAGGATCAAAAGTTTGGGTAGAAGGATATGGCATTGCTGTAGCCGGTGATACAGGCGGATCAATCAAAGGACACAAAATTGATGTTCTGATGCCTAACTCGCAAGCAGCCCTGCAGTGGGGTAGAAGAACTGTAAAAATCATTATTTTAAATTAATTTTGGAGGCCGGTCGCAAGGGAAATGAAAAAGCAAATTTCCTTGCGATCGGTCTTTGATTTCATTAAAGGAACAATACCCGCTTCTGCCTTCTTTACGTCCCATTTTCCTCCAACTAAAAACGTAAAGTAGGCAAGGCAAATGAATAAATTAAGCGTTTTCATAAACGGGCGGTATTCAGCTTTTTTGCGGAACTGTTGGACTGCTTGGCAAAAAAACATGGACGGCATGTTGAGGTCTATCGGATTACTTATGTTTTATCTTTCCTTTAGATGAAAAACATAGCGCTATCATGGTATGATTAACAACAAAGAAGCCAAAAGGGGCGAAATTATATGGGAATGCCAATGGAATTTAATACAATTATTGTAACAAAAGGAAAGGAAAATAGGCTGCATGATAATTATTTCTCATTAAAAAAAGAAGGTTATCGCGTATATCCGCTCCATATACCGCTTGAGGTAAGAAAAACAAAGGATGGAGAAGTAAGCGGGATTGCAACGATCGAAAAACTTGAATGGGAAAAGCAAAAAACGGTGATTACTTACCAGCTTATTAAACTGCAAACCACCAATTAAGTGAACTCGTTTCAGTATACTGAAACTTCGGGGAATCAGGTGGAGACTCTACTCCACCTGATTGGGAAATCCCACCTACGCTTCGCTTAGAGGTGGGGACTTAACCATTAAAAACATTCAAAGATAGAAAGAGAGGATTAATCTGCTTATAGAGGATAGTTAAATATGGTTGAAAAGTTATATAATCCTAAATGAAAATGACCTCTATCACAATGAAAGTGGCAGAGGTCATTTTCATTTGACGCTATTCTGTTCTAAAAGTGGAGACTGATTTTCTTTCAAAAGGTAAAATTCCTATCCTAAAAGCGGACCGCCATTGTTTTTTATATAGGCGGGGACATTGTTCAGAGTGGCAAAATTATCATGGAATTTTGCAGCAAGCTCGAGCGCTTTTTTCGTATACGTTACTTTGCTTTGCCATGTTTTATATGGCAGTAAAACTTCATCAGGAACTCCGGCAATATGTAATGGGATTTGCAGACCGAAAATTTCATCCTGCACATATTCAACGGAATTTAATTCGCCTTCCAGGGCGGATTGCACCATCGCTCTCGTATACGCAAGCTTTATCCGCTCGCCGGTCCCGTATTCTCCGCCTATCCAGCCGGTATTAACAAGAAACACTTTTACACTATGTTCGGTAATTTTCTCTCCGAGCATTTCAGCGTAATGTGAGGCAGGCAAGGGTAGAAACGGCGCTCCAAAACAGGTAGAGAAAGTAGCTTCCGGAGATGTGACACCGAGCTCAGTCCCGGCCAGCTTTGAAGTGTAGCCGCTTAAAAAGTGATACATTGCTTGTTCCTTCGTTAATTTAGAAATCGGAGGAAGTACCCCAAAAGCATCTGCTGTTAAGAAAATGATCGTATTCGGGTTTCCGGCAATGCTCGGATTAACAATATTATCAATCGCTTGAATCGGATAAGCGGCACGCGTATTCTCAGTAATACTTTTGTCATCATATAAAGGGTTACGGGAAATTTCATCAAGAATAACATTTTCCAGGACTGTGCCGAAACGGATCGCATGATAAATTTGCGGTTCTTTCTTCTCTGATAAATGGATACACTTCGCATAGCAGCCGCCTTCAATATTAAAAACACCATTTGCAGACCAGCCGTGCTCATCGTCGCCAATGAGCTTGCGATGAGGGTCGGCAGATAATGTTGTCTTTCCTGTTCCGGAAAGACCGAAAAATAAAGCAACATCACCCTCTTTTCCAACATTTGCCGAACAATGCATCGGTAATACATTTTTTTCAGGAAGCAGATAATTCATCACGGAAAAAATCGATTTTTTCATTTCCCCCGCATATTCGGTCCCGCCGATTAGAATCACACGTTTTGCGAAAGAGACAATAATAAATGTTTCCGACTTTGTACCGTCAATCAATGGATCTGCTTTAAAGGAAGGTGCCGATATTATGGTAAAGGATTGCGCCGAATTAAACTGTTTTTCTGCAGTTGGACGAATAAACAGCTGGTGTGCAAAGAGATTATGCCAGGCATACTCGTTAATAACCGTAATCGGAAGCTGGAAAAACGGATCTGCCCCGGCAAAACCATTGAATACAAATAATTCTTTATTCTGCAAAAAGTCAATCATTTTTTCATATAATTGCAGAAAAATTTCTTCAGAAATTGGCTGGTTCACATCTCCCCAGAAAATTTTTTCATGAACTGCGGCTTCGTCAACAATATATTTATCTTTCGGAGATCTGCCAGTATACTTTCCTGTTGTAACGCTTACAGCACCGCTCGCCGACAAAACGCCTTCGCCTCGGCTTAAAATTTTTTCTGTTAAATGCGGAACGGATAATTGCATTTGAACATTTTTTCCTTTTATTAATTCTGATAATTTACTGTTAACGCTTGTCGATTGCATAAAGATACCTTCCTTTTTAGTAGTTTGACATGTTAAATATAAGATTTAGTATAACATAATTAAACGAAATATTTGCATATTTTCAAGATTAATATGTTTTTTCCATCATAAAAAATTGTTTTATGAGCAATAATTTATAAATTGTATGTTTTAATGATTGGCTCTATTTTAATGG
>JAGKQJ010000268.1 GCA_017898095.1 Bacillaceae bacterium Marseille-Q3522
TCTTGTTTTATGTTAGAATTTCTAACATAGAACATTTATGATGTGTGAGATTATATAACCGAAACATTTTTGGATATTATTGTGCGTGAGTAGGAGTGGATACACTTGGAAAATCAACCATCTTATAAAACGAGAAAAGTAATTACGATTGGGATTGTAAGTGAATTAACAGGTTTGTCTGAACGGCAGATCCGTTATTATGAAGAAAGAAAGCTAGTATTTCCGGAAAGAACGAAGAAAGGAAATCGCAAATACTCATTCTCAGATGTGGAAACTTTAATTGAGATAGCCAATAAAAGAGAAGAAGGAGTACGGACAGACGAAATCCGCTATGAATTAAATAAAAGGAGAAACCATGCAGATTACGAAAAATCACGTAATGACATGATTCGCGGACAACTAAATGCGAGATTTGGAAATCGTAAAAAATAAAAGATTCATAGTTTCTGTGAAACAAAAAAGCATCCTTGGTTAAATAAAGAAGGATGCTTTTTTCATCGCGTACTGCCCACATTATCGTGCATAAATGAAAATAACGAGAATTAAGGCAATTCAGCTATCGCATTGCTGACTTCCGCCGGGAAACGTTCGCTATTGCTAAAGAATGATTGATGTCACTAGCGACATAACCTATAATAGGATAATGGCCGGGTACAAAATGGAAAAAGAGAGGTGAAAAACCTGTTGTTTGACGGGAGGAAAAACAGCAGTGTTAACAGTGTGAAAGATTTGAAACTTATTGCTTTGGATATGGATGGAACTTTATTAAATGAAGAGAAAGAAGTATCTGCAGGGAATCGGGCGGCAATTAAAGAAGCACAGGATAGGGGAATTCACGTTATTTTAACGACAGGAAGATCCTTGATGACCTGTTATGAATATGCAAAATCACTTGCGCTATCTTCTTATCTCATCACTGTAAACGGGAGCGAGATTTGGTATGGGAATGGGGAATTAATCGAAAGAAGACTATTACAGGCTGAATTAGTTGAATGGCTCTGGCAAATATCGCAAAAACATAAAACGAGAACTTGGGCTGTCAGCTGTAAGCAGATTTGGAACAATGAAATGCCGGAAAAAATTATTGAAGAAGAGTGGCTGAAGTTTGGCTTTGATTTTGACGATGAGTCAGCAATGGAAGTGGTTTGGCAAGAATTAAAAAACCACAATGAGCTGGAATTATCAAATTCAAGTCCGACTAATATTGAAGTTAATGCAATAGGTATCAATAAAGCAATTGCCGTTCAAAAGGTTTGTGAACGGCTTGGATTGACGATGGAGCGGGTAATGGCTGTAGGCGACAGCTTAAATGATATTGCCATGATAAAAGCAGCCGGCTTGGGAGTTGCGATGGGAAACGCTCAGGAAACTGTTAAAGAGGCGGCAGATAAAATTACAGCGGCAAATACAGAAGACGGCGTTGCACAGGCAATCTATAATTGGGTTCTGAACAAACAAAAATAAACATTCATTTATTAAGGGTGAAGTCCGGGGTTTTACACTTACTTATACGAGTTCACTACAGAGACTTGATTAAACAGGTTGATTCAATGGGGCTCTGTGCTGTAAGAATCATAAGGTGAAAGTATCTCCGCCTTCCTCGCCTTTTAGGCAGGCGGAGAAAATAAATAATATTAATTGATTAAAGCCTGCAGAGGTGCAGGTATACGCCCGCCCCTGTTAATAAACCGGTCTGATGAAAACGGATTAACCCCCATTATAGGAGCCCTTCCCAGGAGGCCGCCAAATTCAACGATATCGCCTTCTTTTTTTCCCGGAACCGGGATTACACGTACAGCAGTAGTCTTCTTATTAATCATCCCGATTGCAGCTTCATCAGCGATAATCGCAGATAAAGTTGCCGGCGAAACTTCTCCTGTTAATGCAATCATATCAAGACCGACCGAGCATACGCACGTCATTGCTTCAAGCTTCGGCAAGGTTAAAGAATTACTCGTAATCCCGCGAATCATTCCATTATCCTCGCTTACCGGAATAAAAGCGCCGCTTAACCCGCCAACATGGGAACTAGCCATCGCACCGCCTTTTTTAACACTATCATTCATTAAAGCCAGGGCCGCAATCGTACCATGCGTACCGACTCTTTCCAAGCCTATTTCTTCTAAAATTTCGGCAACACTGTCGTTTACTGCATTTGTAGGTGCTAGGGAGAGATCAATAATCCCAAATGGTACACCGAGTCTCTCTGCAACTACCCTGCCAATTAATTCGCCTGCACGGGAAATTTTGAATGCGGTATTCTTAATAATATCCGCTACGGTACTTAAATCGGCTTCCGGATAGCGTTTCAAGGCATGCAGAACAACCCCCGGGCCGCTAACGCCGACATTTAATACAACTTCGCCTTCTCCTGCGCCATGGAATGCACCTGCCATAAAGGGATTGTCCTCAACTGGATTACAAAATACTACCAATTTTGCACAAGCAATCCCGTTTTCGTCTTTTGTTTTTTCAGCAGCTGCTTTGATGATTTGCCCAAGTTCCCTGACTGCCTCCATATTTATTCCGGAACGTGTTGTCGCTACTGATACGGATGCACAAACGCGTTTTGTCACACTTAATGCATCTGCTAAAGAATCTAATAAAATTCGATCCCCGTTTGTAATATCTTTATGTACAAGGGCAGAATAGCCGCCAATAAAATCAACATGTAAATCATGAGCTGCCTGATCTAGCGTCTTTGCTAATTCAATTGCCTGTTCTTTCGTGCATGCGCCTAATAATTCAGCAACTGGTGTAATAGAGATACGCTTATTGATGATCGGAATCCCGTATTCTTTTTCAACAAGCTGTGTGATTTCAGTCAAATCTTTAGCATAACCGGTTATTTTTTTATAAACATTTTTCTTCAAGCTTTCAAAATCAGAGTGGGCACAATCCCGAAGGCTGATTCCCATCGTAACGGTACGAATATCCAGACTTTCCATCTGAATCATTCGAATTGTTTCCAGCATCTCATCAAACGCAATATTCATTGTTTCCATCCTTTCATATGGTGGTGGAAGTTCAACTTCCGTTTTTAAACACGATGCATTGCTTTAAACAACTCATCCAACTGTACCTGGATCGTTACGCCAAGTTGTTTGCCGGCTTCTGTAAGCTCAAGATGCAATTTTTCTAAATTTGCCGAACTGACATCAACTAACATCATCATTGTAAAGAAATCTTGCAATATCGTCTGGCTGATATCTAAAATGTTGATCTGATTATCAGCTAAAATGGTCGTTACTTTAGCGATAATTCCTACTTGATCCTTGCCAATTACACTAACTACTGCGCGCCGTTGCTGCATTGTTATCACCCCGGAATCAAAATAAAAAGATTGGAGTTTCTCCAATCTGGTCAGTCAGCTGCCTGAGATTGTGAATCCTTCGGCGCCGGTTATCAAGGTCCCGGCGGAAGTTTGCTCCAATTATAGTGTTGCCCATAATTTTCATTGTCAACATTAAATGTAAATTTATCTTACTATCGTTCTGTGAAGCCGGTCAAGATGATTTTGAAAAGTTTATGCAGGAAACTTAAAACTTCAGAGTGAATGTCTGATTATTTATCTGAGGAGCCTTGCAGAGTAGTAATATTTTTCGCTTGTGATCCGCTTAAATCTTCGAGCAAGAATAAAAACATACCGAAGCCGAAAAAGACCATCGATGATGAAATAATGCCAAAGCCAAGGTAGGTTAAAAATAAAGTACCGATGTAACCGCTTACGAAAAAGCTGGTAACAAGAACAAATATTCCAAGAACCTGACTGCCTCCATATTTATTCCGGAACGTGTTGTCGCTACTGATACGGATGCACAAACGCGTTTTGTCACACTTAATGCATCTGCTAAAGAATCTAATAAAATTCGATCCCCGTTTGTAATATCT
>JAGKQJ010000269.1 GCA_017898095.1 Bacillaceae bacterium Marseille-Q3522
GCTTGGCTTTATACTAAATATAGTATATTCTCTTTTGTAAGCGCTTCATTAAGAGAATTGTAAGATATTGCAAAGGGGTAGATATGATGAGTCAACCAATTCTTGTTAATGTAGTAGATCCGGAAAAACGGGAGATTTATCCCGGATCTTTACGATTAACAGAAAATCGCTATTATTTGGAACGTGTCCAGGAATCAGAAGCCAAGACAGATCTGTATTTAAGCCCGGGATGGATTGATATGCACGTTCATGTTTTTGACGGAGTAACACCAATTGGAATACATGCAGATTCAATCGGTTTACAGACCGGTGTTCATTTGTTAGCGGATGCAGGCAGTTCAGGAGAGGCAACGTTAAATGGCTTTATCAAGTATATTATTCCGGCATTTAAAACACCGATACGGGCATGGCTCAATATCAGTTCGATTGGGTTAGTGCATACCCGTGAATGTTCCAATATTTCTTACTTTGATGTGGAAAAGACGATCCAGGCAATAAAAAAACATCAGCCGTTTATTTGCGGTGTAAAAGTAAGATCAGAGAAGGAGATAGTAGGCTCACTGGGTATACAACCTCTCAAACTGGCAGCAGCTGTTGCCAGAAACGTCCGTTTACCATTAATGGTGCATATCGGAGAACCACCGCCTAATATCGAAGATATCCTTGAGCTTTTAGAGGAAGGAGACGTTATTACCCATTGTTTTCACGGGAAAACATTTCATCCATGGCTTCCAACAGGAGAGCCAATCCCGGCACTGAAAAAAGCGCTTGAAAGGGGTGTTTTGATTGATGTCGGCCACGGCTATAAAAGCTTTAGTTTTGACGTTTCAGCAAAAGCAATCGCGTCCGGTCATTCTCCGTTCTCCATAAGTACGGATGCACATGCAAGAAACATACACGGTCCGGTATATGACCTGCCCACAACGATGACAAAGATGCTCGCTTGCGGCATGAATTTACTTGATGTCATCACAGCAGTAACAAAAGCACCGGCAAAAGTATTGAAGCTTAAAGAATGGAGTTTATTAGACGGCTTCATTCAGCATGCAACACTATTTAAAGTTACCGGGCAGCCGGCTGTACAACGGAAAATCGAAGATGCCAACGGAAAAGAGATTTTTCCAGCGTCCTTTATCGTACCCGCAGCGGTAATAACGCAGGAAGGAATCCAGTGGTTGGAAAAAGACAGAGCAATTTTATCTGGAAAAATGGGGATATAATTTTTAAAAGGGGATGAATAAATGAATATTTCAACTTCAGTTAATAAGAGCAGATTTTGGGTACTTGGTTCATTGTTTTTTGCCTGGTTTATCGGCTATTTCGACCGTCTGGCGATCAATCTTTCCATTATTCCGATTTCGGAAGAATTCCAACTGACATCTTCCCAGGCGGGATTAATTTTAAGCAGCTTCTTTTTAGGCTATTCGATCATGCAGCTGTTCGGCGGATGGTTTGCTGATAAGTTTGGCTCAAGGAAAGTGTTAATAACCTGTATTCTGGCCTGGTCTATTTTTACCGCTTTATCCGGTTTTGCCTGGTCCTTTCTCTCCTTGTTATTTGTTCGCTTTGTTTTTGGATTGGGCGAAGGGCCGTTTTCGGCAGCGAGTTCCGTTGCCATTGCGGAAAACTTCCCTAGAGAAGGAAGAGCAAGAGCAAAATCGGTCTTACTTTCCTCTTACAAGCTTGCCGGAATTATCGGTTCTGTCGGAGCGGCATCGTTATTAATCTTGTATGGCTGGAGAAACATGTTTTATTTTCTTGGTATTTTAGGGCTTATTTCTGTGATTTTTGTTTGGATCTATTTACCTAAAAGAAATCAGCAAAATGATAAATCTGCTGCTGAAAAAATTTCTGTTAAAAAACTGGCGAAAATGCCGATGATTTGGACCGTTCTCATTGTCTGGTTCGGACTGAGTATGGTGAATTGGGGACTTGCGACATGGATGCCTTCTTATTTAGCGCAAATCCGCAATATGAACCTTCTTGATATTGGTATTTTCTCGATGATTCCAGCTACCGTAGGTTTTCTTTCCACTATCTTTTTTGGCTGGATACTGGACAAATTTATGGACGGAAAAGAAAAATATTTATTGATCATCGGTTCTATTTTCACTGCGGGCTTTTTATATTTCATGTTCAATTCATCAGGGATTATTATGGCTTTTGTCTTTTGGTCCTTATGTGAGCTATCCTTTGCAAGCGTTTTTGTTACCATTTTTGCCCTTCCGTTAAAATATATGCCGGATCACTATGTTGGTTCTGCTACAGGCATGATTAATTTTGGCGGGCAAATGGCAGGCGTTATCTCTCCGGCAGTAATTGGCTTTATGGTAAGCGCTTTTAACGGTTCTTATCACGCGGCATTTTGGTTTTTAATTGTTGCCGCTCTCATTTCCGTCATCGCGGGCTCAACGCTGCAAACTAGTAAAAAAGAAGGCAATAATATAGATAATAACAGCAGCCAAACAACCGTTTAAATATCTCACATCTATTGGAAATTTAAAATTTTCGAAAATAAGAACGTTCCTGCATATTATGTTCGCAAATGAGAAATTGTATCAATTCGATCATTTTTTCATTTCTAGACAGATATATGTATACGATTTCTTAGTAAAAGCACATTTTATCGCAGATTAAGGGGCAGTAATACCCCCACCTCAAAAATGGAGGTGATACCAGTCATTTTAGGTGGGGGATAAACTGCCCCTAAAAGCCCGATTGGTTCAACTAACCATCAGTGGGGGATGAAAGAAAACCCCCACTGATGGAAGTTTCACTTTATAATTTATCGGATTCCTTTGCTGAAATGTATTCACTCCTTCGTTTTTTCTGACATATGATATGTTGACTAAATATATACCCACCCAATGGTTCATAGCTGGCGAAGGCAAGGAGGGTTACAATACTTGAAGGAGAATGAATATACTCACAAGCCGTTACTCACCAAACGTGAAAGGGAAGTATTCGAACTGTTAGTACAAGACAAAACAACAAAGGAAATCGCTGGTGAATTATTTATAAGCGAAAAAACGGTTCGGAACCATATTTCGAATGCAATGCGTAGTAATTGCAAAACATAATTTTTAAAAGTTAAAGTACTCATTTGTCCTCCCTACATAAGAAAGGGGGGACTTAATTATTTATCGTTCTATATAAAGTAGCTTGAGAAATACCTGTAGAGTCCACAATTTCTCGAATAGCATACTGTTTAGAATAATACATCTTTAAAGCAATATTTAATTTTTTTTGGTTTACTTTCGGTCGTCCTCCGTTTCTACCTCTAGCTCTTGCAGCTGATAATCCGGACTTTGTTCTTTCGCTTATTATATCACGTTCCAGTTCTGCAATACTCGCTAAAATACGAAAAAAGAATCTTCCCATTGGCGTTGACGTATCTATACTGTCCTGAATTGATACAAATTCAACACCGTTTTTTTCAAAACGCTCACTCAATTCAATTAAATGTTTTGTGCTGCGGCTTATACGATCTAGTTTATATATAATAATCTTGTCCCCTGAACGGAGGATATTAAGCATTTGGGCGAGCTGCGGACGTTCTTTTTTTGTACCTGACAATTTTTCTTTGAATATTTTTTCGCAACCATATTTTTTTAAAGCATCTATTTGCATATCTAAATTTTGATCGTGTGTAGAAACTCTTGCATATCCAATTATCATGTTTTTCCCTCTCAAAAACGGTTTTTTTCATTCACTTTGAAAATTTGATTTTGATAATAGTTTTGGTAAAAGAAATCGGCGGTTTTCCCGTCGATCGTAACATTTAAAATTTATTATCAAAAACGTTCATTTTTGATAATATCCTTCTTTGTATAGAGATTCATCCAGCCGTTTAATCTTTTTCTTAATATTTCTTAATATTTCGAGG
>JAGKQJ010000026.1 GCA_017898095.1 Bacillaceae bacterium Marseille-Q3522
AAATTGAAGTGTTTAAAAAAATTAGACTGTATACTAAATTTAGTTAGTGAAATATTTCACAATCTTTTTTAAGGAGGCTTGATACTAATTCTTTATGTATTGATACCTGGAAATACAATAATTTTTAAGAAGGGTGAGTATAGTGAGATTAAAAATCGGTATTATCGGGACAGGAAGAATTGGAAAATTGCATATTGCAAATTTAACTGCTCTTACAAAAGAATTTGAAATTAAAGCGATTTCAGACCCCTTCGACAAGAATTTGAATGAATTAGCCCGAGATTATAATATTCCGCAAACTTATAAGAATTATAAAGATTTAATTGATAAAAACGATATACAGGCGGTCGTCATTGCTTCTTCAACTGACACCCATGCGGAAATTATTACCTATGCAGCAAAGAAAGGAAAGGATATTTTTTGTGAAAAACCATTAGATACGAATATTGAAAGGATAAAAGAACTTATAAAAATAGTAGAAGAGTCAAAGATCAAGTTCCAACTGGGGTTTAATAGAAGATTTGACCATAATTTTAGAAGGGTAAAAGAATATGTCAAAGATGGGAATGTGGGTACTCCAAATATCATTAAAATTACATCTCGCGATCCGGAGCCACCACCTCTAAAATACATTAAAGTTTCAGGCGGTTTATTCATGGACATGATGATCCACGACTTTGATATGGCCCGTTACTTGAGTGGGAGTGAAGTGGTTGAGGTTTTTGCAAGCGGGGCTGTTTTAGCAGAACCTACTATTGGTGAAGCAGGAGACATTGATACGGCAATTGTTAACTTGAAATTTGCCAATGGAGCATTAGGCGTAATCGATAACAGCCGTCAAGCGGTTTATGGCTATGATCAAAGGGTTGAAGTGTTCGGTACGAAGGGACAGGCAGTAGCCTATAATGACAGACCCACTACAGTAGAATTAGATACACAAAGCGGATCATATTTAGATAAAATACCTTTCTTCTTTATTGATCGCTATGAGCAAGCTTATAAAGATCAATTTAAAGAATTTTATAATTGCTTAACGAATCATTGTATACCGGAAGTATCGGCAATCGATGGTTTAAAATCGGTGGAATTAGCACAAGCCGCTGCTAAATCACTAAGAGAAGGAAGAAGTGTGCGTTTATAGCTTTCCCTTCTATAGAGTGTGGAGGCTTTATTCATTGAGAACAGGAATAAGCTCAGGTTTAGGGCTAATTTCTCTAAATATAAAATTAGGAAGTGAGTCATATGAGTGGATTATTAATTGGATTGATTCCAGCACTAGGTTGGGGTTTTCAATCCATCGTCATGCAAAAAATTGGCGGAAAGTATACAAATAAACAAATGGGAATGGTATTTGGCACAATCATCCTTGCTTTAGTGATTACTATTTTTAAAAGACCGGAAGAATGGACGGCTGGTTTGATTTGGGGTTCGCTTTTATCCGGGGTATTTTGGAGTTTTGGTCAAATTTTGCAAATAAAATCATTTGACCTGTTAGGTGTTACAAGGGCAATGCCAATCTCCACTGGTACACAATTAATTGGAACCGTTTTAGTTGGAATCCTTTATTTTAAAGAATGGGATTTTCAATGGCAGGTTATTATCGGAATTATTGCACTGCTTCTAATTATTTTGGGGGTGACATTGACAACATTCAAGGAAGGAAAAACCACGGAAGGAAGCAATATTAAATTAGGTGTTATCTTTCTACTATTTTCCTCGTTGGGCTTTGTCGGTTATTGTGTTTTCCCGAGAATATTTTCTTTAAGCGGTTGGGATGTAGTGTTGCCGCAAGCGATCGCAATGTTCATTTCTACTATCGTGATTTGCTTGACACAACCAGATCACAAAATTTGGGATAAAAAGTCATTTCAAAATATTGGAACAGGAGTCTGTTTTGCCATCGCAAACTTAACGATTTTGTTTTCCAATGAAATGAATGGCGTGGCGATTGGCTTTACTTTGTCACAAATGAATGTGGTAGTAGCGACGTTAGGAGGATTATTTATTTTACATGAACATAAGACAAAAAAGGAATTAAAGTATGTATTAGGTGGACTATTGTTAGTGGTTGCAGGCGGAATTTTGATTGGTATCACAAAAAGCTAATCAAAGTCGCAAAGCAGTATACGGATATGATCAAAGAGTTGAGGTTTTTGGTTCTAACGGAATGGTTAAGGCTGAAAATGTAAGCGGTTCTAAAGTCGAATTATATAATGAAAGAGCTGTTGAATTAAAAAAACCTTATCCTTATTATTTAGATCGTTTTAAAGATGCGTATATTTTAGAGAAGAAATATTTCATTGATTCGATATTAAAAGGAACTCCTGTTGTATGCACAGGCGAAGATGGACTTATGTCCTTGAGAATTTGTCGTGCTGCACAAAAATCGATGGAAACAGGATTGCCGGTTAAAGTGAATACATCGATAGAATACTAATGAAAAGGAAGGATGATTTACAATGACAGTGAGATTAGGTGTACTTGGAACGGGCGCTATCGGCAAAGATCATATTGAAAGGATTACCAATCGGTTATCAGGCGCATTGATAACTTCAGTTTATGATATTAATCGGGAAACTGCAGAAAATGCCGTTCAAACCTTTCACTTAGAAGCTAAAATTTTTGAGGATGACAATGACCTGATTTACTCAAATGATGTGGATGCGATATTAATTTGCAGCAGAAATGATGCTCATTTGGCTCCCATATTAAAAGCCATTGAGGCAGGGAAACCTGTTTTTACTGAGAAGCCTATGACAACAACTGCTGAAGAAAGCTATCAAGTGGTTCAAGCAGAAATCGCTAAACAAAAGCGCTTCATACAGGTGGGCTTTATGCGAAGATTTGATCCGGGATATCAAGCTTTAAAGAAGATCGTTGAATCTGGAAGAATTGGAAAACCGTTATTAGGGAATTGCAGACATTTTTGTGCTCAGCCGCCTACTAGTTATTTTGAAACAGTGAATGTCGTGAATGATGCTTTCATCCATGAAATTGATATTTTGCACTATTTGTTTAATGAAAACTATAAAAGTATTGAAATGAAGTTTTCCAGGGAAAATTCAACGAACCCTAATGAAAACCTGAGGGATCCGCATTTAGCAATTGTGGAAATGGAAAGTGGAGCTTTGGTAACCGTGGAATTAAATATGAATAGTCATTATGGCTATGATATTCAATGTCGGATTGTTGGAGAACTGGGAACTGCTTCTCTTCCTGAAGTTTCGGGCTGTGAATTACGATTGGAAGGAGAAAGAATTTATCCGCTGCACAAAGACTGGTCTTTACGGTTTGTAAAAGCATATGATAATGAGATTCAATCTTTCATTGAGCAAGTAGAAAAAGGAGCTTCACCCAATGGCCCTACTGCTTGGGATGGTTATATTGCTTCTGTTACATCAGATGCTGCCATCCGGTCGCTCAACAATCAAGAAAAAGTTCAAATTGAATTAAAAGAAACTCCGGAATTGTATCTAAAATAAACATTGTTACTTGAACTAGGGTACAGGTTCCTTGTTCCGGAACTATCTTTCAAATCCTATCAGCTACTAAAGTAGATACAAGAAAATTTCTATTGTTTCACAGATAGAGGAAAAAATTTTATAAACTTGGTTGAAGTGCAGTGCAGGAGACACGTAAATTAAACGGTCATCATGCCTGAAGTTCTTTCCTTATGCTGTGACGATTGCTTTCGTTAGAAGGGCAAAAGCTCTTTGGAACCTCTACCAAAGTGTGGATTCTAAAGAGCTTTTTTATTTTAAAGACTAAAGCTTAAACCTCATGATTGTTTCTTTAAGCTGTTCTGCCTCCTTGTGAAGATCTTTTGCCATCTGATCAATATTATTCATTAATTCCTCTTGTTCCACGGTTGCCGAAGCAACCTCTTCCGCTCCGGCGGATGTTTGCTCGGCAACTACAGCAACTCCCTGTGCCTGTTCGGCAGTTTTCTGGATGGACTCCATTTGTTTTTTCACGAGCGAAGTGATCTCCGTAACAGCCGTATCCATTTCATGGATGACTTTTGACATACTCTCCATTGCCTCTTTTGTGCCCGTTTTTGCTTCTTGTGCATTTTCAACCTGAACGGTAATTTGCCGGACGACATTTTCGACCTCTTCTTGAATACTTCTCACTAATATGGCGATATTTTTTACTGCATTTGCACTTTCATCAGCTAATGACCTTACTTCTTCGGCAACAACTGCAAACCCTCTTCCATGTTCTCCGGCTCTGGAAGCTTCGATTGCAGCATTGATGGCAAGCAAATTCGTCTGTTTGGCAATTCCTGCAACCACTTGAATGATTTTTTCAACTTCGTCTGTTTTGTCTTCCAGTCGTTTTACGGTTGCTAATGAATGATCGTTCTCTTCTGATAAGTGTTCCATTCCGTTCACAAGATTATTAATCGCTTTACTGGAATCTTGCATATCCCGCAGCATTTCTGTCGAAACTTTTTCAGCTGATTGTGCTTTTTGCTGTACCAAATTGGCGATATCGATTACTTCAGCAATATACTCCGTTGTTTGTTGGATGCTTACCGCAGAATGCTCGGCACCGGATGCGATTTCCGCAATCGTATGCGAAATAATCTCTGCTTTTTTGACCGCTTCCGCTTCTTCTTCCATTATATCAACGACTTTATTCGTTGTTTTTGTTGCATTTTCATTCATTTGTGTAATCATGTCTCTTAAAGTAAACAGCATATGATTAAAGGCGATTCCTAGAGAACGGATTTCGTCATTTGCTTTTGCTACCTCCACCTCTTCGCTGAGATTTCCGTGTGCGATTGTCAGTGCTGCCTTTTCAAGCTTTGTTAAAGGTTTCACAAAAAAGATCGCGACAATATAAGATAAAATTCCGGTCCAGATAATCCCAAGTGTTAAAGTGATAAGGATAAACGATGTTCTTCCAAAAGGATACCAGCTATCTATAAACGGATAAATGATATAAATGAAAAAAGCGCTTGTAGAATATGTAATAATCGCGACTATCGTTGTAAATAATACGAACTTTTTTCGTAAGCCCATTCCATATTTTCCTCCTATTTCTTGCACTTTAATTGTTGCTTTGAACTCAAAAATGCGAATATTACCTAACTATCAGAAGCCATATAACATACTATCACAATTTTGCTATCTTTTTTTTAAAGAGTTCATATAATCCCCAACAGTCGAAACCCGAAGCCCAGAAGAATACCGCCTCCTAATGCCTCACTATACGCACCCAAAAATCCTTGGATTTTCTTTCCCAAAAGCATCCCTATCCAAGTCAGGACCATCGCTCCCAATCCGAAAAAAATCAGCGCAAGCAGCACTTTCATCGCAAATATTCCTAAAGTCAAACCGACTGAAAAACTATCAATACTGGAGCCGAGCGCAAAAAGGATCAGCCCTATGCCGGCCGGTGACATCGCTCTGCTTGCCGGTTTATTTTTACTAAATCCTGAAAAAATCATGTGGCTCCCTAAAAGAATAAGCAGCATGCCGCCGATAAAACCGGCAATACTGCCAAATTGCGCAGATAAAAACCGCCCGGTTAGCATTCCCAGTAACGGCATTAAAATATGAAAGAGACCAATGATGATACCAATGTAGCAAATTTGTTTTAAGCGCAGCTTATACATCCCCATGCCCAAGCCAATCGAAAAGGAATCAAGACTTAGCGCAAAAGCAATTAATATTAACGTTACAACTGATGACATTCTTCTGCCCCCTTGGAAGTGCTGTATTAACATATGCACGTCCAAAAAAGATTAGAAGAATTTTGAATATATTGATGAAAAAATTAACGATTCTCTTGTATGATTACTTTTTGTCCTGCAGCTTTCATTAGCCGATTCATAATGGCGGCTCCAACATCAGTTTTTGGAAAGGCTTCACTGTAGATAATATCAATTGCCTGGTTATCAAAGCTTCTTAATGCACTGTATAGTGAATGTGCCACCGTAGCAAGCGAGCTCCTTTTTCCACAGACATAAACTGCATCTGCACTGTAATAGCCCTTATTTTCTTCCGTCGTTAAAACAGCGACTGTTTTCCCCTCGTTTTTCCGTTCTGTGATCAAATGCTGTAAAAAATCTTTATCCCCATAAACAATATACAATGGCGCATTTGGTGCATAGTGGCGATATTTCATGCCAGGTGCTTTTGGTGCTTTTGTTTGATCATGCAACGCAATATCCATTTCTACCTTTCCAAGTACCTGTTCAAGCTGCTCCTTTGTGATCCCGCCCGGTCTTAAAATAGTTGGGATCGTACCGGTGCAATCAATTACCGTGGATTCTACACCGACACCGGTTTCTCCACCATCTACAATCGCAGCAATCTTGCCTTGTAAATCATTCCATACGTGGGCTGCCGTTGTCGGACTTGGTTTTCCTGAAGCATTGGCACTTGGCGCCGCTATCGGAAGTCCGGCTTTTTCTATGATTGCCAGGGCAACCGGATGATCCGGCATTCTTACTGCCACACTCGTAAGACCGGCAGTTGCTTTCTCCGATATTACTCCTTTTTTCAAAGGAAAAATAATTGAAAGCGATCCCGGCCAAAAAGTATCCATTAACCTCTCCGCCTCTTCGGGAATCGATGCGGCAAACTCATCGAGCTGCGTTCGTCTTGCTATATGAATAATAAGCGGGTTGTCACTTGGACGCCCTTTTGCTTGATATATTTTGGAAATAGCTTCGTCGTTTTTCGCATTTCCTCCTAATCCGTAAACCGTTTCTGTCGGGAAGGCTACGACTTCATTTTTTAATAGCAATTGGGCTGCTTCAGCTATTTGTGGACAACTGATCAAATTATCCACAGACTTATCCACTTTTAATTGTTTTGTTTTCATCTCGAGCCACCTTCTTCACAATTCGACAATAAACCTGATTATTTCTTTACTTTCTCTTTACATTACGATTGCAAGTATATAAAAAGAATCACCGATTCACAAGCATTATCCACAAACTGTGCATAAACAAAGAAAAATTGTGAATAAATCACGAGGTTTATCCACAGAATTTCAATTTTATTTTTATTAAAACAAACTTAGGCACAGGCAAAAACTGTCGAAAAAACTCTTCATTTCTCCTTTTTTCTGTAAAAATAAAGCTTCTGTTATTGGACAGGATTTTAAACTCTTGAATCTATTTCCTGTATGTCTGTAAATTCATCATTTCCTATGATTGATTGAATATATTTTCAAAAAGCTCTACTAAAAAGAATTTTACCTCTACTTTTTCTTCCTTTTCTTCAGCGTATACAGGTGTCTCCGTTTCCTCTTTCCCGTCTTCTTTATCGTCCGGCTTATTGTTTACTTCTGTATTTTCTTGATCAGCCGTACTTTCTTCACTTTTTTCCTTGTTTTCCTCTCCCTCTTTTTCCTGCTCCGTCTGGTCGTTCACTTTTTCCTTTGCGCTCTCTTGCTTTGCTTGTTCCTCTTCTCCTGCTTTTTCGGCGCTATTATTTTGCTCTTGTTTCTTGCTGCTGCCTGTTTCTTGCTTTTTCCCGTCTTCTTCAAAGCCTTCACTGACGGCTACGCCATTTGAGAAATCAAGAAAGCATAACGGCGGAAATAGGACACACCACCAATTTGCACCGCTTCCTTCTCCTAACGTAATTAAGATCGCTTCGTATTCACCGGCCGGATATAAAAACTGCCCGTATAATTTTGTCGGAAACTCAACTTTCCCAAATTCTGTTTTTACTGTTTGACTGCTTCCTTGCTCCTGAACAACCCTCTCTGCTATTGCTTGTATTTCCGGCAAACGGGACTGGATAAGGGAGCGCGCTTCTTCTAACGATGTTAAGTCTGAAACCCAGTTCGTAATTTCTTTATTCACAGCATTTCTTACGGATCTTTTGATCGCTTGATCTGCTTCTTTATCACTATTAGCAAGAATCCGCAGGCGAATTGCTTCTGCTGGAATGACCTTTGTTTCTGCTGCCGCCCGTTCCACCTTTGGTATATGAAATGATACAAATGTTGCAAGTATTAACATGAATAAGTACATTACAGCGATATTTTTCGTTTTAAACATCATTGCCACCGTCCCTTCACTACCATTAGTGTGGACAGAAGACAAGAATCTTAAACTAGAAAAAATAAAATCTATAAAGCTCTTTGAGTCTTCACCCTTCAGAAATTCAATTATATCTCCGTTTTCTACCCTCTTGGATCATCCAATTCATTTATCTATGTTTGCTTAAAACCAATACTTGCAAATACCATTCGTTCTTTTCCGTTTATATCCGGGACAATCTCTGTTATCGCAGACGGGAAAACTTGCTTTAGCAATCTCTCGACTGCTATTCCCTGCCCTGTTCCAATTTCAAAACTAACTAGTGCTTTTTCCATAAGAACAAATGGAAGCTGTTTAACAATCCTGCGGTAATACAACAGGCCATCTTCCCCAGCAAATAAGGCACGATGCGGTTCATACTCTCTTACTACCGTTGATAGTGTCTGTTTCTCTTTTATTGGGATATAAGGCGGATTAGAAATCAAGATGTCAAGCTTTTTTTCTACATCGATCAATGGCTGCAACAGATCCCCATGTAAAAATTGAATCTCTGCTCCCAATCGCTGTGCATTTTTTTCGGCAATCGCAAGCGCAGATTCGTCTATATCGGTTGCCGTCATACGAATAGACGGCTCCTCCAGCTTCAGGGTAATTGCAATTGCCCCGCTCCCTGTCCCGATGTCGGCTGCTTCCGGTACTGTTGAAGCAGAAAATAATTTAGCTTTACGCTGTAAAGTATGAAAAACTAGCTCTTCGGTTTCAGGGCGGGGTATTAATACATTTTCATTCACGATATACTTGCGCCCGTAAAATTCTTCACAGCCGGTAATATATTGGACAGGTTTGCCGCCAGCATGCTCTTTAACCGCTTTTTGAAATTCCAGCCATGCTTTTTCATCGAGTTCTTCACGAAGATTGGCAAGCAGCTGCGTACGGTTATAGTGTAAAATTGCTTTTAGTAACCATTCAGCAGCAGTTTTTTCCCGATTATGTGTGCTTAAAAAAGAAGAAGCCCAATGGAGGGCCTCGTACAATTTTGTCATCGCTTATACCCTTTCTGACGAAAACAGACTGCTGCAAAGATCGGTATTAAAGCTCTTATACTCCTTCGCTTTGCAGCTTGCTTGCCTGTTCTTCCATAATTAATGCGCCGATCACGTCATCAAGTTTTCCTTGCAAAATCTGATCCAGCTTTTGAATCGTTAAACCGATGCGATGATCCGTAACACGATTTTGCGGGAAGTTATAAGTGCGAATCCGCTCTGAGCGGTCTCCCGTTCCAACTGCTGACTTTCGTTTTTGATCGTACTCAGATTGCGCTTCTTGCTGAAATTTATCATAAATCCTTGCCCGTAATACCTTCATCGCTTTCTCTTTGTTTTTAATTTGCGATTTTTCATCCTGGCAGGAAACTACAATACCCGTCGGCAAGTGCGTGAGACGAACCGCAGACATCGTCGTGTTAACGCTTTGTCCGCCCGGACCGCTGGAAGCAAAGGTGTCGACACGGATATCCTTGTCGTGAATCTCCACTTCTACTTCTTCCGCCTCAGGCAAACAAGCCACCGTAGCAGTAGACGTATGGATACGGCCGCCGGATTCTGTTTCCGGAACGCGTTGTACGCGATGAGCGCCATTTTCATATTTTAATTTGGAATAGGCACCGTTTCCGTTAATCATAAAAATAATTTCTTTATAGCCGCCAACTCCCGTTGTGCTTGCTTCAATGACTTCGGTTTTCCAGCCTTGGCTTTCCGCGTAACGGCTGTACATTTTATATAAATCTCCGGCAAATAATGCCGCCTCATCCCCGCCGGCCGCACCGCGGATTTCCATGATGACATTTTTATCATCATTTGGATCTTTCGGGATTAGTAATATTTTCAGACGATCTTCAAGTTCTTCCTGTTTTTCTTCTAATTCTCCAAGCTCTTCCTTCACCATTTCACGCATCTCGGCATCAAGCTTTTCGTCCAGCATTGCCCGCGCGTCCTGCAATTGTTTTTTCACATCTTTATATTCGCGATAGGTGTCAACTGTTTCTTGAATACCCGCCTGTTCTTTCGAATATTCCCGTAGTTTATCCGGATTATTGACGATTTCAGGATCGCTTAGTAGTTCATTTAATCGTTCGTATCGATCTTCAACCGCTTGCAGACGATCAAACATGTACTCACCTCATTATCTTTCCATTCTGCTATCTATCTAAAAAAGAAGTTGAAAACACCATCATATACCATTTTTATTATAGTATACGATAATAACAGCGTCAAAAACAAATCAAAGCGGCGGGTTGGCATGACATTTGCGGCAAACAGGATAATAGCTGTCATTTCCGCCTATTTGAATTTGTTCGCCTGTGTATACCGGTTTTCCGTACTTATCAACCCGCAGATTCATTGTTGCTTTTCTTTCGCAAAACCAACAAATCGTTTTCATTTCTTCAATTTTGTCCGCATAAAGCAATAAATATTTCGATCCTTCAAATAATTCATTTTGAAAATCATTTTTCAGTCCAAAGCCCATTACCGGGATGTTTAATTCATCAACAATTCTTGCCAATTGCAGCACATGTGCTTTTTTTAAAAATTGCGCCTCATCTACTAAAACACAATTTGGTTTATGTTGATATCCTTTTACAACTGCAAATATGTTTGTTTCTTCAAAGATGGGAAGTGCCTTGCGTTTGAGACCGATCCGGCTTGAAACGCAGCCGATTTCTTCCCGGTCGTCAATACCGGAAGTAAAAATGAGCACTTGCTTATTTTGTTCTTCATAGTTATGTGCCACTTTTAATATTTCAATTGATTTTCCGCTATTCATTGCACCATATTTAAAAAATAATTGTGCCACCCTTTGATTCTCTCCTTCATTCTGGGATTCTTTTTTCAACGTATTTGGCAAGGAGTCTTCCTGGGGTATAAATAACCCTTTACATTAAAAAAACAGGCAAGGAGAGTTGCTTCTTGCCTGTTCTTTATTGACGTTCTTACTTAAGGCCGTACTTTTTGTTGAAGCGGTCAACACGTCCGCCGGCTTCAGCAAATTTTTGCCGCCCTGTATAGAATGGATGACACTCTGAACAAGTTTCTACACGAATACTTTGCTTTACAGAACCAGTTTCAAACGTGTTTCCGCAAGCACATGTCACCGTTACTTTCGAATATTTTGGATGAATTCCTGCTTTCATTCTTTTCAGCTCCTTTTCGCCCTGAATCTTCCGAGACAGAGTTATCTATTGCAGAAACCAAATTGTTCTACTATTTTTGAAAAAACACACATCTCATATTATAACAAGTTGGCTTTTCTTTTGCAATCCTTAATTTACCGCAGATAGGCGTGACTAACGATCAGTGGCGGACGTCGGCCGACTAAAGGCGCCACGGCCTAATGTCTTCGTCGGCACTAGCACATCCTGTGCGTCTACCGACTAAAGGCGCAGGCGGCCTGTTGCAACGTCGGCACTAGTACGTCCTGTACGTCGAAACCCTTCTGCTGATGGATGTTTCACTTTATATTTAAGGGACCCGTTTCATGTGAGCTTTCATTTCTTCTCCCAGTTGGGCAAAAAATTCTTCATTCGTCTTCGATTGTCTGAGTTTTCTTAGAAATTTTTCCGCAAAATCCGGAGTATCCGACATGGATTTGCGAATCGCCCACAGCTTGTCTAAATGTTCTTTTGGAATAAGCAATTCTTCTTTCCGCGTTCCAGAGCGCCTGATATCAATTGCAGGGAAGATTCTTTTTTCAGCCAGCGAACGGTCTAAGTGCAGTTCCATATTACCGGTACCTTTAAATTCTTCATAAATGACATCATCCATTCTTGATCCGGTATCAATAAGGGCAGTAGCAAGAATCGTCAGACTGCCGCCTTCTTCGATATTACGCGCAGCACCGAAAAATCTTTTTGGACGATGAAAAGCCGCAGGATCAATACCGCCTGATAGTGTCCGCCCGCTTGGCGGAATCACAAGGTTATAGGCACGGGCCAGTCTTGTTATACTGTCGAGAAGGATAATAACGTCCCGTTTATGCTCTACAAGCCGCATTGCCCTCTCTAGAACGAGCTCTGCAACTTTAATATGATTTTCTGGCACTTCATCAAAGGTAGAGCTGACCACATCCCCTGCAACGGAACGTTCAATATCGGTTACCTCTTCAGGGCGCTCATCAATCAACAAGACAATGAGTTCTGTATCTGGGTGATTGGATGTAACAGAATTAGCAATTTCCTTAAGCAACATTGTTTTACCTGCTTTTGGAGCTGCGACGATTAAACCTCTTTGACCAAAACCAACCGGAGAAATGACATCCATAATTCTTGTGGAGAGATGTTTAGATGTTGTTTCTAACTTTATTTGACGATTAGGATATAGAGGTGTTAGAGCAGGAAAATGAACCCGTTCCTTAGCTGTTTCCGGATCATCATCATTTACTGCTTCTACTTGTAATAAGCCGTAGTAACGCTCATTTTCCTTTGGCGGTCTTACTTTTCCCGATACTTTATCACCATTGCGCAAATCGAAGCGCCGAATTTGCGAAGCAGAAATATAAATGTCTTCTGAACTTGGCGAATAATTGATCGGTCTTAAGAACCCGAAACCCTCTGACTGTATGATTTCCAAGACACCTTCCATAAAAAAATATCCTTCTTGTTCTGCCCTGGCTTTCAAGATGGCAAAAATAAGCTCTTTTTTTGTTAATTTACTATAATATGAAATTTTGTATTCTCGTGCGAGCTCATAGAGCTCTTTTAATTTCATGCTTTCTAACGTGGATATATTTAATCCCATTTTGACACCACTCTTTTGATTTTTAATAATATTAAGAAAGT
This sequence comes from Bacillaceae bacterium Marseille-Q3522, assembly GCA_017898095.1. GTDB lineage: Bacteria > Bacillota > Bacilli > Bacillales > Cytobacillaceae > JAGKQJ01. Next base: position 12,843 of record JAGKQJ010000026.1, read on the forward strand.
ATAACGTCTGCAGCGACTTGAAATTTGGATTCCAAAACTGAAAGAAATGATAGGGAAAGGGAAATAGGCTATAAAACATTGTCTATTTTACCCTTTGTCCTGATGATAAGCAATCTTTTTTTATTGAAAGATGAGGATTATCTATTATTTGTAAAGTGGAATCGCATACTTATTTTCACAAGTATCATAAATTTTCCTCAATGCTCTATATGAAGCGGGATTGAAAAGGTTTGCATTTATGATTATTTTATAACCAGATTAGGTTTTTTTCTTAAGCTGTGTCTGCCTTCCACAAAACGCACGGTACCTGATTTTGCCCGCATGACAATGGAGTGGGTGGAAGAGGTGGCTGGGTCATCTGCCTCATCTTTCATCCTCTCCCCACCCATCTTGTGGAAGCTAAGGCGGCAGTTTCTGTCACTCTGACAAGCTCCATTGATAAACCTCTTTCCATCCTTCTCTCCTCCCATTATTCAATTTTGTTTTTTACATGCTTTTTATTTGCTCCATTTCTTCCTTTGATAAGCCTTCCCGCCATATTGTTGCGCCAAGGCCCTGTAATTTTTCAACAATATTGCTATAACCGCGGTCAATATGCTCCAGACCGGTAATTTCCGTGATTCCTTCCGCCATTAATCCTGCAATCACAAGAGCTGCACCTGCGCGCAAGTCACTGGCTTTTACTTTTGCGCCTTGAAGCTGAACAACTCCGTTTATGATTGCTGAACGGCCTTCTACTTTAATGCTCGCATTCATTCTTCTTAATTCATCTATATGTTTAAAGCGGGCACTGTAGATCGTATCTGTCACCATGCTTGCACCTTCCGCTTTTGTCAGCAAGGATGTGAACGGCTGCTGCAGATCCGTTGGAAATCCCGGGTACACCAATGTTTTTATATCAACTGTTTTTAATTTTTTCGCTTGTCCGATAAAAATTTGTTCATCGTTTTCCTCTACTTGAACTCCCATTTCACGTAGTTTTGCGAGAAGTGATTCAAGATGCTGAGGAATGACATTATCAATCAGGATTCCTTCTCCGACAGCTGCGCCAAGAATCGCATAAGTACCTGCCTCAATACGGTCAGGAATAATCGTATGCTGGCAGCCATGCAGATGCTCGACACCGTCAATGCGGATCACATCTGTACCGGCGCCTTTAATTCTTGCCCCCATATTTGTCAACAATGTAGCCACATCAATAATTTCAGGTTCTTTTGCCGCATTTTCAATAATGGTTCTTCCCTTTGCCCTTACCGCGGCAAGCATGATATTGATGGTCGCTCCGACACTGACAACATCCAAATAAATGCGAGCGCCTCTTAATTCATCTGCACGCAGATAAATGGCCCCTTGTTCATTTGTAACTTGAACACCAAGTGCCTCGAAGCCCTTTATATGTTGATCAATCGGTCTCGGCCCTAAATGACAACCGCCAGGAAGCCCGATTACTGCTTTTTTAAAGCGGCCGAGCATTGCACCCATTAAATAATAGGAAGCGCGCAGTTTTTTCACTTTTCCATTTGGCATTGGAATCGAAACCATTGAAGAAGGATCAATGGTCATCGTATGTTCATGAAAATGAACAGTACCGCCAATTTCCTCCAGTAATTCTTTTAATATTTTTACATCTGATATATCAGGCAATCCTTCAATTGTTACAGGGGAATCGGCTAATATTGTTGCGGGAATTAATGCGACCGCGCTGTTCTTTGCGCCGCTTATCCGAACGGATCCTTTCAGGGGATGCCCTCCTGCAATCATAAGCTTTTCCATCTTTTGCTCCCTTCTCAACTACTCAAAAAAAATTAAGAACGTTTTTTCCAATCGGCAAGGAAAGCGTCTATCCCTTTTGCTGTTAACGGGTGGTTAAACATTTGCAGCAGTACTTTATATGGAATTGTGGCGATATGTGCACCTCTTAATGCAGCTTCCGTTACATGTTGCGGATGGCGGATAGAGGCTGCAATGATTTCCGTATCAATTCGATGAATTTGAAAAATATCTGCAATAGTTGAGATTAATTCAAGGCCGTTATGACCAATATCATCAAGTCTTCCTAAGAACGGAGACACATAAGAGGCTCCTGCTCTTGCAGCTAATAATGCCTGGTTTGCACTGAAAACCAATGTGACATTTGTTTTGATCCCTTCGTTGGCAAAGGCATGGACTGCCTTCATCCCTTCCGGAATCATCGGGACTTTTACGGTTATATTCGGTGCGATGGCAGCCAGTTCTCTTCCTTCTTTGATCATTCCTTCCGCATCCAGAGAGACAACCTCGGCACTGACGGACCCGGGTACAAGCTCACAAATCTCGCGCAGACGATCATGGAAGGAAATGTTTTTTTCTTTTGCCACTAATGAAGGGTTCGTCGTTACCCCTGATATTACCCCTAAGGCATGTGCTGCTTTTATTTCTTCCATATTTGCAGTATCGATAAAAAACTTCATATGTAAACTCCCTGCCTTCTTTTTTTGAATTTTTTCTTCAAATAACCAGGCTTTCCACTAAGTTTCAAATGAACGGCAACAGCCATCGTTTTTCCTGCACATATCATACCGGAAGGAATCGCTTCCTTCGCCCTGCTTTTATAAATAAAATAAAAAAGGAAGACCCCGCTTCTTAACGAAGCGCAGGTGGGGGTATTTTGACCAGGTAGAGTAAAGTCTCTAACTGATTCCCCGTTCTAAGCTTGCTGAAACGGGTTTGCTTTAAGTCAGCTTTCCATACTATATAGTATACAAGGGAACCGCCACTTTTACAAAAGGGCGGTTCCCATTCCTGTTCTTAAGCTTTATTGGAAGAACCAAATTCACGTATTTTTCCAATAACGGTTTCTTTGATTGCCTCGCGTGCAGGTCCTAAGTATTTTCTTGGATCATACATATCCGGATCTGCTGCTAATACTTCTCTGACCCGTTTTGCAGATGCAATTTGGTTTTCTGTGTTAACATTTATTTTTGCTGTTCCTAAAGAAATCGATTTTTGGATATCTTTTGTTGGAATACCTGTACCTCCGTGCAGTACAAGCGGAAGTCCCGTTGCTTCTCCGATTTCTTTCATTTCTTTGAAGCCTAAGTTTGGTTCTCCTTTATATGGTCCGTGAACAGAACCAAGAGCCGGAGCAAGACAGTCAATGCCTGTCCGTTTTACAAGTTCCTGGCATTCATCAGCATCTGCATAGATAACACCATTAGATACGACATCATCTTCCTGTCCGCCGACACGACCAAGTTCTGCTTCAACAGAAACCGCTTTGCTGTGTGCATAATCGACAACTTTTGATGTAATGGCTATATTTTCTTCAAACGGATGATGGGATGCATCAATCATTACGGATGTGAATCCGGCATCTACTGCTTCCTTACATTTTTCAAAGCTTGAACCATGGTCAAGATGGATCGCAACCGGAACAGTAATTTTATAGTCCTCTAATAATCCTTCCACCATTTTTACAACTGTTTTAAAACCGCCCATATAACGACCTGCGCCTTCTGACACACCTAAAATTACCGGTGATTTTTCTTCTTCGGCAGCCTGCAAAATCGCTTGCGTAAATTCTAAATTATTTAAGTTAAACTGCCCTACTGCATAGCCTTCTGCTTTTGCTTTTTTCAACATGTCTTTCATTGATACTAAAGGCATCTTTCTTCCTCCTTATTTAATGACCATCGTTCGTTTTACACGCATGTAGACTAAGTTTTCCCGTACGTTTTTTCGATTATGTACATATCTGTGTAATCGAACTTAAGTCATTTGGAATCCATATGTATCATACCAAATTAAACTAAGAATTTCTATTGTTCGCTACATGATTTTATAAGTTTCATCAAATCGTTAAATAGAAGCGCTGCCATAATTATAACCTGTTATCCATAACACAATCGCCCGGTATGATACTATAAAGGTTTCGCAATCGGAACATATTTTTTTACGGCAGCACGAATGTCGTCAATATCAAATGGCTTTGCAAAATGTGTCAAAGCGCCTAATTCCTTCGCTTCCTTAATCATATCAAGTTCGCCATAAGCTGTCATAATAATGACCTGTATATCCTTATCAATGACTTTCATTCTTTTTAAAATTTCAATTCCGTCCATTCCCGGGATTTTCATATCAAGAAGCACTAAATTGGGAGAATGCTTCTTTACAATTTCCAGCGCTTGCAAACCGTTGGCAGCCTGATGTGTTTCATAGCCTTCTTTCTGCAATACTTCATTTAGCAGGATCCGAATTCCAAATTGGTCGTCAACAATTAAGACCTTCCCTTTCATTTTTCCATCACTCCCTTTTTTTGTTATTCATTATTTCCGCGGTTTTTGTTTTCTTTTCGTAATGTTGATATGATTAATTTCTATGAAAATCCAGTAATTCCTGCAAATTATTTTATCTTTTTTGAAATTTCGAGCAATCAAAAAAAGAGCTGATCTATTCTTTTGCTCCCGTTTTTTAAGAAACGTTCGGGATTACAGAGTATATTTTCATTTTCTGCCCTTCACGACATTTATTCTTACGAGGAAGAAATGTTTAGCAAAGCGGAAAAATTGTCGAAAAAAGGCTGAAAACATATGATGATGATAGGTATATTTTACAGGGGGAGGGGTTCTTTTTGCTTAAAATGTTTTCTACCCAAATGACCGGGCTTTTAAAACGTCTGCTTGAAAAAAATGAATACGAAATTGAAGACAGTGCCCGTTTATTAGCACAGGCCGCCGTTGGAGACGGAACGATTTACTTATATGGCACACAGGAAATGAAAGCAATTCCTATTGAAGCGCTGGAGGGGGCGGAACCATTTCCACAGGCTGCTGTATGGAATGCTGACGATAATCTGGAGCTTATCTCTGAAGCTGACCGCTTTATGATTATTTCCCGTTTTTGCACAGATGTGTCTGCCGGAAATTTAGCGAAACAGCTAAATAAACAAAGCATTCCGTTTGTTGCTATTTCTACTGTTTTGCAGGAAGCAGAATATAATTATATGGAATTAGCTGATGTCTCGTTTGATTTGGGATTAAAAAAAGGAATGCTGCCAGATGAAGCCGGAAACCGGTACGGGTACCCTGCTGCAGCGGCCGCCCTTATGATCTACCATAGCATTAAGTTTACTTTTGACGAGATCCTTTCCGATCAGTAAACTGCCATAAACTTTTCATCATGATTATCAAATTTCATGGATAGCTGCCCCTTTGCACGCTTCGTTTATGAGTGGAAGCACCCATAAGAACCTACGTTCTTATTATAGCAAAAATCGGACGCGTTGAACAGTAAAAATTGTTCTTTCGCGGCCGATTTTTGCAAGCAATTTTTCAGTATTTTTACAAGGACAGCCCTTTTAAAAATTTTATTTCCTTTTCCGGCGGCATGTAAAGTAACTGAACCTCTCATGACTAAAGTCACGGGTGTTCTCGGCTATTTTATAAACTACTATTTTAAAAAATTTTCAGGTTATCGATCAGTTTGATAACTGCGGTAAATCCTGCTCACTTCTCACTTCGTTTAATTGCGGCACCGACAAAATCACGAAACAGCGGCTGTGGTCGATTAGGTCTTGATACAAATTCAGGATGAAATTGTGAAGCCACGAACCATGGATGATCCTTTAATTCAATTATTTCTACAAGGCGCCCGTCCGGACTTGTACCGGAAAACAAGAAACCGGCATTTTCCATTTCTTTGCGATAGTAATTGTTGAATTCATAACGGTGGCGGTGGCGTTCGTAGACAATACTTTCATTATACGCTTCGAATACTTTCGTATGTTCGCGAAGTTTACACGGATATATTCCTAACCGAAGCGTGCCGCCAAGATCTTCAATATCTTTTTGTTCAGGGAGTAAATCAATTACAGGATGATTTGTTTCCGGATCGAATTCTGTCGAATGAGCTCCTTCTAATGCCAACACATGTCTGGCAAATTCAACAGAAGCTAATTGCATCCCTAAGCAGATGCCGAGAAATGGCACTTTTTGTTCCCGTGCATATTGGATCGCATCGATTTTCCCTTCAATGCCGCGATCGCCAAAACCGCCTGGAACGAGAATTCCATCAGCATCCGATAATAACTCTGCTGCGTTCTCTTTCGTTACATTTTCCGAGTTAATCCATTTAATATCAATATCTGCATCAAAAGCATAGCCGGCGTGCTTTAATGCCTCCACAACAGAAAGATAAGCATCCTGAAGCTCGACATATTTTCCTACAAGAGCAATTTTTGACTTTTTGGAAAGATTGCGGACTTTATTGAGCAATTCTTTCCATTCCGTCATATCGGCTTCTTTGCAATCAAGCTTTAAATGTTCACATACAATTTGATCAAGATTTTGTGCCTGCAAAGCAATTGGAATTGAATATAATGTATCCGCATCCTGGCACTCGATGACAGCATTCGCATCAATGTCGCAAAAGAGCGCGATTTTATCTTTCATATCCTGCGAGATCGGTTTTTCTGTCCGCACCACGATTACATTAGGCTGAATCCCCAAGCTGCGAAGTTCTTTTACACTGTGTTGGGTCGGTTTCGTTTTTAATTCGCCGGCAGCCTTAATATAAGGAACTAATGTAACATGTAAATATAAGACATTGTTAACGCCAATATCGCTTTTTATTTGTCTGATTGCTTCGAGAAAAGGCAAGGATTCTATATCACCAACAGTCCCGCCGATTTCTGTAATAACGACATCTGCATTTGTTTCTTTACCAGCACGAAAAACGCGGTCCTTTATTTCATTTGTAATATGAGGGATGACTTGTACCGTTCCTCCGAGATAATCGCCGCGGCGTTCTTTCTTTAAGACAGACGAATAAATTTTACCGGTTGTAACGTTGCTGTATTTATTTAAATTAATATCAATAAATCGTTCATAGTGTCCTAAATCTAAATCCGTCTCTGCCCCGTCATTGGTAACAAAAACTTCACCGTGTTGATAAGGACTCATCGTTCCCGGATCGACATTGATATATGGATCAAATTTTTGAATTGTCACATTTAACCCGCGATTTTTTAACAAACGCCCCAACGACGCTGCTGTGATGCCTTTCCCGAGTGATGATACAACACCACCGGTTACAAAAATATACTTTGTCATTATGATTCCTCCTTAAAAGCAGTTTGACCATTATTTCAAAGGTTGAAAACGGTGCTTACCATTAAAAACATCTTTCAAAAAGTTAGCGATTGAGAATTAGGCAGGTCATATGTTTAATTTCATCGCATCTCATTTGCTGACTTTTTGAACATCCTCTAAAAAAATAAAAAACGCTCCGCTTACTTAAAATTAAGTAAGGGAGCGCTATGAAAAAATATATGATCATTCCATTTTAATGGTGCCCAAAAATGATTTTACAAGGCAGTTATGAAAAAGTCAAGCTGATTATTCTTCTTCTTCCTCTTCATCATAATCGTCTTCATCATCATCATCGAGATCATAATCATCTTCATCAAAGGCTTCATCGAGATCATCTTCAAGCGAATCAATATCTTCTTCTTCCTCTTCATCACCCAATAAATCCTCATCTTCCAGTTCTTCTAAATCTTCTTCCACTTCCTCTTCATCACTATAATCATTATCATCTTCTTCTTCGTCGAACTCATCATTATGCAAATCTTTTTTCGCAGATTTTTTCTTTTTCGACTTCACAACTGTGATGACTTCTTCTTCTATTTGCTCTATTGGAAACCAATCGCGGAGTCCCCATCGATTATCACCCAAAGCTAAAAAGCGTCCGTCTATATTTAAATCTGTATAAAATTGCGGAAGTTTCTTTTTGACCTCTTCCTTTGATAACCCTAAAGCAGCCGCTATTTCATCCACAATATCATAAAAGCTCATTGCTTGTTTTTGACTGCCTAACAATTCATATGCAATGTCTATCAATGACATTTCTTGTAACTGGTCTTTTGTATATTTATCTAAACCCACAGTACCAACGTCCTTTCCAATTTGAGCGCCTTATTTTAAAACTTCCTCTATGACACTCTTTATGTAATAAAGTCGTTAAACACATATTCTTCATTATAAACAAGTTTCTCCCGTTTATGCTAGTTCTACCTTTAAGTTTTTCGCATTTTTTCTGCAAAATTTTAATTATTTTATGTAAATAAAAGACAGCATACACATGGCAGATTTTCCGATAGAAAATTGGGAAGCAATCCTGTCCAAAACTGCAAATGTTTTGAACAAAAAATTATATCTTTTTCTTCCCATTTTTCCTAATTTTATTCGTATATTCTTTATATGCTAAATAAAAGAAATAAACGGCAAAGAAAAAGAATGCTATGGCGCCAAGCTGATGCTGATATAAATAATAAGAGACAATTAATATTGCCGCTGTGATGAAAAGGATAAATATTCTTTTCATAGGGTGGTCACTTCCTGCATGATCGTTTGAAACTCTTAGTTTGATTATAATGGAAAAAGAATATTCGTGGAACGAGAGATTCGTTTTTTTTAATGAGTTTTCAAATAGTTTAACGGAAAATAAGTTGGATGAAAGATTTATATTCATTTTACAGTGGATCAATGGCTGTTGTATCCGGGGCTTCTTCATTTTGTTTAGCGGCTTTGGCATTCCCGCTATCAAAGAAGGAGGCTAATCATCGCATGACCAGCCTTCTCTTCCATCATAACGGTCCTTCATCTGTTGGTCCATTGTGATGTACGGCTGCAAAATATTAAGAACGCAGCCCGATTAGGACACTTTTGCTTCCTGTTCGCCGAACACGGCAAGCTCTAATACTTCTGCGACATCATAGGTACGGACCTGATCTTCCACTTCTTTTGCTTTTGTACCATCTGAAAGCATTGTTAAACAATATGGACAGCCGGAGCTGATTACAGTTGGCCCTGTTTCCAGCGCCTGTTCTGTTCTGGCAACGTTGATCCTTTGCCCCGTTTCTTCCTCCATCCACATCAAACCTCCGCCTGCTCCGCAGCACATTCCATTTTCTCTGTTTCGTTTCATTTCCACAAAGCGTGCTCCAGCGATCGCTTTAATAATCTCACGTGGCGGATCGTATACTTCATTATAGCGTCCTAAATAACAGGAATCATGGAAAGTAATTGTCTCGTTAACCGGGTATTGCGGCGTCAATCTGCCATCGCGTAAGAGCCGGGCGAGGATTTCCGTATGATGATACACTTCTGCCTCCAAGCCGAATTCAGGATACTCATTTTTAAAAATATTATATGCATGCGGATCGATCGTAATAATTTTCTTGACATCATTTTTGGCAAATTCCTCAATGTTTTTTGCGGCCAGTTCTTGAAAAAGAAATTCATTGCCAAGGCGTCTTGCTGTGTCACCGGAATTTTTTTCTTTATTCCCAAGTATCGCAAAAGAAACTCCCGCTTTATTTAACAGTCTAGCAAATGATAAGGCGATTTTCTGGCTGCGGTTATCATAGGACCCCATTGAACCTACCCAAAATAAATATTCGAATTCTTTATCGGCTTTTTTCATTTCTTTTACAGTAGGAATGATGACGTCTTCTCTGGCGGAGCGCCAATCTTCCCGTTCTTTGCGATTCAGTCCCCACGGATTTCCCTGGCGCTCAATATTTGTCATTGCCCGCTGTGCATCCGGATTCATTTTTCCTTCCGTCAGCACAAGGTAGCGGCGCAGATCAATAATTTTATCAACATGTTCGTTCATTACCGGGCACTGGTCCTCGCAATTCCGGCATGTCGTGCAGGCCCAAATTTCTTCTTCCGTAATAATTTCGCCAATTAAGCTAGGCTGGTAAACGGCACTGGCACCGGCTTCGATCGCTCCCTGCCCTCTTGCGGCAAGAGCGATTTGGTTCCCTTTTGTATGATGGAAGGCAAAAGCTGGCACCCACGGTTGCTTGGAAGTGACTGCCGCACCGTAATTTGTCAAATGGTCGCGTAATTTTAAAATTAAATCCATTGGCGACAGCATTTTTCCTGTCCCTGTTGCCGGACACATATTTGTACAGCGCCCGCATTCCACGCATGCATACAAATCAATCAGCTGATGCTGGGTGAACTCCTCAATTTTTCCGACTCCAAACGTCTCCTGCGCTTCATCTTCGAAATCAATTTTTGCAAGCTTTCCCGACTTCTCTAAGCGGTTAAAAAATACATTTGCCGGCCCTGCAAGCAGATGGGCGTGTTTTGATTGCGGCACATAAACAAGGAATGTAAGCAGCAGTAATAAATGGATCCACCAGGCAATATAAAATAGAATAATCGCCGCAGTCTTATTGATTGCGGAAAAGCCAAGTGCGATAAGCGAAGCAACCGGTTCTTTCCAGGTAAGTTCGTGTCCGTGCCAAATCAGACTCATACCGTTGGCAAATAACACGGATAACATAAGTCCGCCGATAAACAGCAGCACGAGTCCAGATTTAAAATTCCGTTTTAAACGGACAAGCTTTTCTATGTAGCGGCGGTGAAATGCCCAAACAACAGCAACTAAGATCATCAATGTAATGATTTCCTGAAAAAATGTAAATCCACCGTAAAGTGGACCGAACGGCAAATGTACACCTGGTTTAATACCCTTTATAATTAAATCAATTGCACCAAACTGCACAAGCAGAAAGCCGTAAAAAAACATCACATGAATGATTCCGCTTTTTTTATCTTTTAAGAGTTTCTTCTGTCCAAAAACATTTACCCAGATTTTTTTTAGGCGCACCTTTAATTCCTGATCAAATTCTACCTTTTTCCCCAGCTTAATATAGGCTATTCTTGTACGGATAAGGTATACAAATAAATAAACGGCGTAAGCGGTTACAGCTAGAAATGCTGCAAAGTTCAGCCAAAGCAATATTTCCATGCCTGTCTCTCCTCCCCTTCGAAAATTATGTCCCCTTTGTCTGTTTGATGTTGGCTTCTACCTACTATTATATAATGAATGAGTGTTCAGTCAATATTTTTCTTTTATTTACTAGTTATCGGAGTCATCAACCTGTATCGCAGATTAAGGGGCAGTAATACTCCCAATACTGACTGGTTAAGAGAAATCGACATCCAAAATGGAAGTTTCACTTTATCAAATTATGTATATGCTACATCGCGGTTTTTATTACGATCAACGGGTAGCGGGCGAAACAAAATGGGGACATAAATTTCCGGTCCGGAGTCATAAATTGTAAAAATGAGGTTATTAATCTCCGAAATGGGGACATAATTTGTATTAATGAGGGCATTTAGCTCCGAAACGGGGTCATAAATCGTGTTAATGAGGTTTTAAATCTCCGAAATGGAGTCATAAATCGCATTAATGAGGGCATTTAGCTCCGAAATGGGGACATAATTTGCATTAATGAGGGCATTTAGCTCTGAAATGGATAATATGTTGAACAAAAGGGACATTAATCTTTGAAAAGGGTTCATAAATCATAAAAATAGGCACATTAATCTTCAGAACGGCACATATAGCGAAAAAATGAGGACAAAAATCATAAAAATAGGGGACATGCCATGTAAATAAACAATGTAACATGCCTCGACTGCTTTTTTCTTTTTTTAAAAAGTAAAACAGGAATATCTTTAAATCAGCTTAGAGATATCCCTGTTTTTTCTTTTGAAGACCCCCACTTCTATGTGAAGTTTAGGTAGTATTTCTAATATGCAGAAGTAGAGTTTCCCCTTGATTCCACGAAGTTTCAGTTTACTGAAACGAGTTCACTTTTCTGGAAATGCAAATCCGCGGTTACATTTTCTCAGGTGCGGCAACACCTATTAGTGATAATGCGTTTTTCAGTGTAATTTTCACTGCCTTTATTAACGCGAGACGTGCTTTCGATTTGTCCGGATTTTCCGGGTCAAGCACTTTTTCGGCGTTGTAAAAGCTGTGAAAGACAGAAGCAAGTTCAAAAATATAATTGCTAATCCGGTGGGGCATTCGTTTTTCCGCTGCTTCCGCAACTGCTAATGGAAACTCGCCTAATTTCTTTAAAACATCAATTTCTTTTTCTGTGCCAATAAGAGATAAATCAAAAGCGTCCTGTTCTTCCGCCTGGCGCAAAATGCTTGCAATCCTCGCATGGGCATACTGCGCGTAAAATACCGGATTTTCATTTGATTGTGAAACAGCGAGATCTAAATCAAAATCCAGGTGTGTATCTGCTGAACGCATCGCAAAAAAGTAACGCACGGCATCCAATCCGACCTCTTCAACTAATTCCCGCATCGTCACCGCTTTGCCGGTACGCTTGCTCATTTTCATTTTTTTTCCGTCTTTATACAAATGTACAAGCTGGATAATTTCCACTTCCAGTGCATCTTTTGGATAGCCTAATGCCTGAATGGCTGCCTTCATGCGCGGAATATAGCCGTGGTGATCTGCTCCCCAAATGTTAATTAATTGTTCAAACCCGCGGTCAAATTTATCTTTATGATAGGCAATATCCGGTGTTAAATATGTATAAGAGCCGTCCTGCTTAATAAGGACACGGTCTTTATCATCACCAAAAGCAGTCGATGCAAACCAGGTTGCGCCATCTTTTTCATAAACATGGCCGTTTTCCTTCAATACCTGCAGTGCAGCATCTATTTTTCCATTTTTATATAGCGATGTTTCCGAATACCATACATCAAAGGATACACGAAAATCATGTAAATCTTTTTTCAGTTTGGCCATCTCTTCCTTTAACCCGTACTCACGGAAAAATTGAAATCGCTCCTCTTCCCCTGTCTTTGTATATTGATCGCCATATTCCCCTGCCAGCTTTTTGCCGATCCCGATAATGTCTTCTCCATAGTATCCGTCTGCAGGCATTTCTTTTTCGATTCCCAAGGCTTGAAAATAACGGGCTTCTATTGATAAGGCAAGGTTATTTATTTGATTCCCCGCGTCGTTAATGTAGTATTCACGTGATACTGCATAACCTGCTTTTGCTAAAATATTGCATAAGGAGTCGCCGACAGCTGCTCCCCTTGCATGACCTAAATGAAGATCACCGGTAGGGTTGGCTGAGACAAACTCAACCTGGATTTTTTTCCCGTTTCCCGCCTGCGATTCCCCGTATTTTTCACCTGCATCTAAGATTTGCGGAATCAGCTTCGTTAAATAACGGTTGTCCAAATAAAAATTGATAAATCCCGGTCCGGCAATAGCAATTTTTTCGATTGCAGCCTGGCTGCGGTCAATATGGGCAATGATCGCTTCAGCAATTATTTTTGGCGCTTTCCTTGCTATTCTTGTCAGCTGCATCGCCATATTCGTTGAATAATCTCCGTGGGATTTATCCTTCGGTGTTTCTAAAATAACTTCCGGAAGTTCTTCATTGCCCGCCAGTCCGGCATCGATGACAGCGTTCCGGATTGCCTGTTTTAGCTTTTCCTGTACTTCCGAGACGGTGTTCATTATCTTTTTCTCCTCCTAATGATAACTATATTTTTCATTATATCATTATCGCATAACACTTCATCACGAAAAAAATGCCCGGCAATTTTGTGAAAGCTTTTTTGCAGCAAGTGTTGCCGGCAGTTCCTGATTTCCTGATGCACGGAACCGTTATCTTTGTTGTTTCACATAAATCTAAGATTAATCCAGCAAATCTGCAACGAATTTTGGCAAAACAAAGCAGGCGTGATGCAGCTGTTTTGTATAGTATTTCGTTTCTAGATCATGAAAACGTTCGTCAGCGACTTTTAGCGGATCGTATTTCTTCGATCCGATCGTAAAAGCCCATAAACCGCTTGGATACGTCGGAATATTAGCAACATATAAACGGGTAATTGGAAAAATTCCTTTGACATCCCGCTGTACATTGCGGATTAAATCTGCCTTAAACCAAGGATTGTCCGATTGGGCAACAAATAAACCATCATCTTTTAACGCCTTTGCAATCCCTGCATAGAAACCCTTTGTAAATAAATGGACTGCCGGCCCTACCGGTTCGGTAGAGTCCACCATGATGACATCATACTTGTTTTCACTCTCCGCAATATGCATAAAACCGTCGGCAACTTTTACTTCGACCCGGGGATCGTCTAACTTACCGGCAATTTCAGGGAGATACTTCTTGGAACAGGTAATTACTTTCCCGTCAATATCAACAAGTGTTGCTTTTTTCACGCTTGGATGCTTTAACACTTCGCGGATCACACCGCCGTCCCCGCCGCCGACAACGAGCACATTCTCCGGATTCGGGTGCGTAAATAAAGGAACGTGGGCAATCATTTCATGATAGACAAACTCATCTTTCACAGATGTCATAACCATATCATCAAGCAACAGCATATTGCCCCATTCTTCTGTCTCAATCATTTCCAGCTTTTGATATTCCGTCTTTTCTGTATGTAATGTCTGATTTACTTTCATTGTAATACCAAAATTTTTTGTCTGTTTTTCTGTAAACCAAATTCCCATTTATATTCATCCTTTCTGCCATCAGGTACTAATATTTTCAAACAATTAAAGGCTATTTTACAAACTCGAAAAAAGTATAGTAGAAAAACCGCGAAAAGCAAAGAAAAATTTTTAAAATCAGACAAAAAAGTTTAAATGACTGCGCTTTTTTTCATACTGATGAGAGAACTTGTTCAGTAGCACAGAACCCGGGTTTTTAGATGATGCCTTAGGGAAAAACGCCTTCTCTTAACCCTCCCCTTGGAGAATCAGAGTGGATAAAAGAAACAAATTAGGGAACAATGAGAAATAGTTAAAGGAGGTGGCCGCTTATGGAGCTAATCGCCAATAAACATTTTCGCAAAACAATGAAATATTTACGTTTCTTTCTATTTGTCAGTATTATTTGTATGGCGGTAATGCTGTGTTTTATTATTGGCATTTTAACGTATGCAAAGGTTCTCGGTCCACCACCATTAGCTGTTCCTCAATCAACGTTATATTATGCAGATGACGGTTCAATTATCGGTGAGAGTCACAGCGGACAAAAACGTTATTGGGTGTCGCTTGCAGAGATGAGTCCGAACCTGGTGAAGGCAACCGTTGCGATTGAAGACCGAAATTTTTATCATCACCACGGCTTCGATTATAAAAGGATGATTGGCGCAGCCCTTGCCGACCTGAAAGCAATGTCGATGCTGCAAGGAGCCAGTACAATCAGCCAGCAATACGCGCGCAATCTTTTTTTAGAGCACGAAAAATCATGGAAACGAAAACTGCTTGAGGCTTTTTATACAATCCGCATCGAAATGAATTACTCAAAAAAAGAAATTTTAGAAGGTTATTTAAATACCATTTATTATGGACACGGTGCATACGGTGCGGAAGCCGCCAGCCAATATTATTTTGGAAAAAGTTCAAAACAGCTGACATTAGCGGAAGCCGCGATGCTTGCCGGGATTCCGAAAGGTCCGAGCCTGTACTCGCCATTTGCCTCCCTGGAAAAGGCAAAAACCCGCCAAGAGATTATTTTGCAATCAATGGTCAATAATGATTTTATTAAGCAACCAGAGGCAGATAACGCGGAAAAAGAAACGTTTTCTTTAGTTGGAGAGCATGCCCATAAACGGGCGGAAATCGCCCCCTATTTTCAGGATGCCGTCCGGCAAGTGCTGAAAAATGATCTGAAGTTTGACGAAAAGACAATCGATCTTGGAGGTTTGAAGATTTATACAACCGTACAGCCCGAGCAGCAAAAAATTGCCGAAGAAACAATCGGCAAAATGATTCCGGAGGACTCTGACATGCAGGTCGGCTTTGTCGCAATAAGTCCCCGTAACGGCTATGTAACAGCGATGGTCGGAGGAACAAATTACAAGGAAAGCCCTTTTAACCGGGCAACACAGGCGATACGCCAGCCGGGTTCGACATTCAAGCCTTTTTTATACTATGCTGCGTTAGAAAACGGCTTTACCCCATCGACTGTAATGCGCAGTGAAGAAACAACTTTCCGCTTTGATAACGGACAAGCGGAATATACACCGCATAATTTTAACCACCACTATGCCGAAGACGATATTACGTTGGCACAGGCGATTGCTTTATCCGACAACATATATGCCGTCAAAACGCATCTGTTACTCGGGGAAGAAAAACTGGTGAATACAGCAAAAAAGTTCGGTATCACTACGAAACTGGACCGGGTCCCATCGCTTGCTCTCGGATCCTCCGGTGTCCGGGTGATCGATATGGCAGGAGCATATAGTTTATTTGCCAATGGCGGAAAAAAAATAACACCAACATTGATTAAACGCGTTGAGGACTATCACGGAAATGTGCTGTATGAAAGAAAAACAGATGAAAAAACGGTGTTAAAACCCGAACTCGCTTTCGTGATGACAGATCTATTATCCGGGGTGTTTGATAAAAAGCTGAACGGCTATACACAGGTAACCGGAACGACAATCATGAAACATATGACACGGGTATACGCCGGTAAATCCGGTACGACCGATTCCGACAGCTGGATGATCGGCTACAGCCCGGAGCTTGTTTCAGCTGTCTGGACCGGCTATGACCAGGGACAGCAGCTTGATAAGCCGCTGGAAAAAACATATGCGAAAAATATTTGGATTCATTTTATGGAGGATGCATTAAAGGGAAAACCGTTGAAAACGTTCAAGCCCCCTGAAAACACGATTGGCGTTCTTGTCAATCCTGTCAGTGGAAAGCTTGCGACGGAGCAATGCCCGGTGAAACGTTTTTCGTATTATGTTGCCGGCACGGAACCAAGCGAATATTGTACGGATCATGTAAAAACAAAGGAGCAGAAGAAAGAGAAAAAAGGGGCACCAATGGAAAAAGAAAAGCCGCTTCCATGGTATAAACGAATTTTTCGCTGGAACTAATGTTACTGGAGGATAGTATTCGTTCTTTCTGGAAGAAATAATTATTATCTTTGAAGCAGCGCAGATCTGTTAGAAGTCGCACAACTGCTTCTTCATCAGCAGTAAAACAGATCTTTAGTTGCACACTTCCCGCGGTTCATTGCATCACAGGTGCAACATTATCAGGCGGAGCAATGCTTCACCTGATTTTTTTACGTTCTTCTTAAGTTCGTGATTTTATAATAAAAAATAATACAACTTCTCATATTATCACTGGATAATATTTGATTAACCCCCTTAAAATTTCTGGTAATTTCTTTATATCATTCGCTTACCCATAAGGTTTTTCCGCCCTTTATCGCAGATTAAGGGGCAGTAATACCCCCACCTCAAAAATGGAGGTAATACCAGTCATTTTAGGTGGGGGATAAACTGCCCCTAAAAGCCCGATTGGTGAAATAAGGTTTTTCTTAGGGCTTTTAGCCCTTAGAAAAATCAATCGGGCTCCGCGCGACTAACCATCAGTGGGGGATGAAGGAAAACCCCCACGGATGGAAGTTTCACTTTATCTGCAATAAACATGATATAATATATGAAAATATTGTAATCGTAGCGGGTAGTGGTTTACTGAAAGCTGCTCCGTTAAAATACAACGCGCTTTCAGATATATTTTTCCCGCCATAACGAGCTGTTGGAAAGGCGGATAGAGATGGATTATACAATTCGGGCAATGAAAGAAGAAGACATCGAACAAGTTCAAACTGTTGCAAAAATAAGCTGGCATCATACATACGACGGTATTATTCCTTTTGCGATTCAGGATAAGTTCTTGCAGTCTGCTTATAATAGCGGAATGTTGAAAAGACGGATGGAATTTTCCTTTCTCTTTGTTGCGGAAGCAGAAGGAAAAGTAGTCGGTTTTGCGAATTATTCTTCAGTAAAGGATAACGGCGAGGTAGAATTGGGTGCTATTTATTTGCTGCCGGACTATCAGGGACAGCAAATCGGCACGGCACTGCTTCAGGCAGGTATTAAAAACTCGCCAAATGTAAAAAAAGTTTTTATTAATGTCGAAAAAGACAATCAAACCGGCAAGAACTTTTATCATGCAAAAGGATTTAAGATTGTCGCCAGTTTTGAAGAGAATTTTGACGGTTATATGCTGCAGACGATTCGCATGGTTTTGGAAGTGTAAATTTCTTTATAAAAATTTAAAAAGATCATAGATCTGCAGAAACTTGCCCTGCACACCAAAAAAGGACTGTTTTCAGTCCTTTTCTGTTACAGCCAGGCCTTCTTTTAATTGTGCAGCAGAACGCTCCCACATTCCGGGATCGTGATTTTGCAGAAATTTTGCCAAGACGATTTTCGAACGGTCATCCATATGGCCGACGATGATATGGCGTTTAATCGATTTATCAAGACGATTAACATGCTCAGGGAGCGATTTATAGCCTCTGCGAATCGAACGGTCAACGGTCATTTCACAGGCAGTCACCCCGGCATAGTACGGTCCTTCCTCTTTCCTGTCGACTGTAACCCACACGAGCCAATAAGACTTTCCGTTTGGAACTTGTTCTTTTTCCGTTAAAAATTTTATCCCTTTTTCAACGGCGCTCCGTGCATGCATCGCCCCGATATCGATGGACGCCTCTCCTTCGTCTATATCGATAATGACAGGAGAAACATTGTCAAGGCTTAATGCCCCCCTGCCAAAACCTTTATGCCCATCTGTCGGGTCGCTTTTTATAATATGAAAACCGAGATTCTTTTTCTTTTTTTCTGTCATCGATACATTTCCCTCCCATCGTTATTGTTAAGATAAAATTTGTCCTAATCCATTAATTAATAATGGTACAAACGTATCTATAATCGGATCAATCGTATACTGATCCAGAGGTGTAATCACAAGAGCAAGAAAGATCAATCCCCCATACGGTTCTAATTGTGTTAATCGCGGTCTAACATCCGCCGGCACTAAATCTTCTAAAATGCGATAACCGTCAAGCGGCGGCAGCGGGATCAAGTTAAACACGCAAAGCATAATGTTTAAACCAATAAACACATCAAAAAAATTAATGACAGACATTGGCAGGTTATATATTAATCCAAGCTTCCCCAGTACAAACAAAAGCAAGACGGCAACGAGTGCCAGTAAATAGTTGCTTAATGGTCCGGCAAGGGAAACACAAATACTGGCGAATCTTGGTTTTTTAAAGAAAAAGCGGTTCACCGGAACGGGACGCGCCCAGCCAAATCCGGCAATAAAAATTAACAGCGTTCCAATCGGATCAAGATGCTGAATCGGGTTTAACGTGAGCCTGCCCTGGTTCTTCGCTGTCGAATCGCCAAATTTATAAGCAACATAAGCATGAGAAAATTCATGAATCGTAAAGGCGAAAATTAACGTAATCGCCATATATACCATTCGTTCAAAAGAAAAAGGAAATAATCCACCCAACCGTACGTCCTCCTAAAAATCCTGATGTGGAAAAAGGGTCCGCAGGCTAGAGTACCGAATATGTAAAACAAAACGTACCCAGCAGCCCTTATTTGAAAACTTGCTAATGATCAGGAACAAATTTATTATGAAAAAAGTATACCATGAATGTTAAATGAAAAGAAAACCTTTGCCAGGTATGTTTTTTGCTTTGCGGTTATTTCTTTACAACAGGTTCAATGAGAACGTGAAACTCTATTTTTGAGGCGGGGGTAGTACTGCCACTTAATCTGCGATAAAATGTTTATAACGTGAGTTCAAAAGTCAATGAAGAGATCCGCCACCTATTATTAGGCGACTTTTGAACAACCTCTTAAAGAAAAAAAGTTTGGAGGAATGACAATGCCATACGTAACAATTAAAATGCTGGAAGGTCGTACAGAGGAACAAAAGAAAGCATTAGTCGAAAAAGTAACAGCCGCCGTATCAGAAACGGTAAACGCCCCTGTTGAAAAAGTGACCGTTTTTATCGAGGAAATGTCGAAAAATCATTATGCGATTGCCGGAAAAAGATTAAGTGATCAATAATCAGCTTTAAAAGGTCTTACGGGAAAAAGGTAAGCCTCCCTGCAGCAGGACTTCGGGTACAGGATATACATACCGGGGCAGATGAAGATATACGAATATATCTTAACTGGTACGTACCTCTTCCCCGTTGCCGGAGGGCTCTTCTAATATGAGTTCCGTTTTATACACGATCACTGCATTCCCGGAGATTTTTACTTCCACCGGTTCATCATGATTGATTTTTACTTCCACTTCGATGATTCCTGCACGATTTATCGCTTCCCCCTGCTTCGCTTTAAAGGTAAAACATGAATGATTGTGCGATACCAATTGATGCTGTACTAAATACGCTCCTAAAGGGCCGTTTGCATTGCCGGTCACAGGATCTTCCTTCACTCCTGAAGCCGGAGCAAACATTCTCCCGTGAACGAAAATATCATTGTCCGGGGAATCGGTTGTGAAGACGTAAAAGCCGTTACAACCAATGATGCTGCTTAATTTTACAAGGGCATCGTAATTTGGTTCTAATGCATGTAAAACCCCGCGGTTTTTTACGCCGATCATCACCTTGGCGTTGCCGGTGGAAACGATCTGGAGCGGAAAATTTTCCAGCAGCTCATTCTCCTTTAAGTTTAAGGAAGCCAGTAAACTCTCTTTCTTTTTTCCTGCTAAAATTTCGCCAAATTCAATTTTCCCCTGCGTCATGATGATTTTATAATCATCGTTTTCTTTGATGATATCTACAGGCAAAATGCCGGCTCCCGTTTTCTGAAACACCCTTGCCGTTTGAAGATTCTTTTCAACAGCACGCACGTAGTGGGAAGCAATCGTTGCGTGTCCGCATATCGGTACTTCGTTCGTTGGTGAAAAAAAGCGGATCTGAATATCATGGTCACGATCATTTGCCGGAAAAAGAAATGCAGTTTCCGAGTTATTTAGTTCTCTGGCTATTTTTTGCATTTCATCCGCAGTTAAGCCGGTGGCATTTGTCACAACACCGGCAGCATTCCCGGTAAATTTCTCTTTTGTAAATGCATCCACTTGATACAGGCTGTATTTTCTAGTCATCATTTCCCTCCGGTTCAGTGAGTTGTTCCTTTATAATTAAGCTACCCTTTAAAGTTTTTGCAACGTATCGACCTTAGTGCTGAAGATTTACCGTGATACCTTGGATCTTTTAAACGTCAAATTCACGCTTCTATTGATGCAATGTAAAGCACAACGATATATTCATGATGCCGGTAAGTGAATCGAAGTCGGACTGCGGTATTTCCATTGTAAGCCTTCTCATATCATAACGAAGCGTTTGGAGATTGGAGAAGGAGAAGCCGGTTTTTTTTTGAGTTCCTTTAAAGGCCGGAGATTGGAAACTTGTCCAATCTCAAACCTCTTACTTGTATTCATTGTACTACGACTTTTTTTCGCAGGTTCTCAATATATTGATAGGCTTCTTCGACTTCTTCTTCTGTATAGCGCTGTTTGCTTTTTAACGTAAAGACCTTGTCTTTTACTTCTTCCTTTGGCAAATTATCAAAATAAAGCACGGTTGATACGAGTTCGAGAAAACGGGCATTTTTCTCATTCATATCCTGCAGGCAAACTTCCAGTGCAGGCAATTCGATGCTGTTTAGGCTTAGAAATTCTTCCCCATCCGTTGTCAGTGAATAGCGGTATTGAAAATAACCGCCTTTTTTTTCTTTGATTTCGTTTAAAAATCCCATATTGCAAAGCTCTTCGACCCGTAAGGTGAGTTCTTCAGAATAAGGGCCATAAAAATGAAAGTGAAATTTCTCTTGAAAGGGAAACATCATTTTTTTAGCAATAAAAATCATTTTTTGCAGTTTTTTCCGACCGATAATTTCACCAGAAGCGGCTACGGCTTGCATTAGTTTGGCATGATCATTTAACAAGTTCTTTCATCTCCTACTTCCGTTCATTCCATTAACTATGTAATAAAGTTTGAATTTGTTTTTTGATATTTTTTTTCGATGTATAGTCATCCAATAAGTCTGCCGGATAATAGAGCTTATGATCGGTTCTCCTTTTTCCTGAAATCGCATCAACAATCTCTGATTCTCTGGACAATTCGCGGATTTCCCCGTTTTTCATCAATAAATAAATCGGCAATCTTTCTTCTTCTTCTCCAGGCCGGTAGAAATCATACGGAAGATCAGATGAAGAATCGACGACCAGATAGTAGTCCGGGTCAATGCCGGCTTTTTGAAAAAATGACGACAGCTCTGAGAGTTTTTTATACTCTTTTGCCGGATCAAATTCCGCGTATTTGAATAAATTCCGATTCATAAAACGGCGGCACAAATCGCTTAAAATCGCGTCCTGTTCCTCCTGCCACATTTGAAAATAATAGAATATAACAGCCTCATCTAATTTTAAATAGTCTTCCAATGTAACATTCCCGGAAAAAAGCGAAATAAAATGTGCCGGATGTACATGAAAGGAATAGCCTTGTTCAGATAGATTTTTGACCCGGTGAAGAATTTTTGTCAAAATCACTTCGGCACTTCTTGTCACCGGATGAAAATAAACCTGCCAATACATTTGATATCGGCTCATAATATAATCTTCTACAGCGTGCATGCCGCTTTTTTTGATAACTGCCTGATCCTCGCGCGGCCGCATCACGCGCAAAATTCGTTCCATATCAAAATGGCCGTAGCTCACACCTGTAAAATAAGCATCCCGCTGTAAATAATCCATGCGGTCGGCATCAATTTGACTGGATATCAAGCTGATGACCAGCTTTTTATTAGAAGTCTTTCCAATTACTTCTGCTACATTTTTTGGAAAATTATTATCTACTCTTGATAATACCTGATTTACTTCTGTGTCCCCGAGGATAATCGCCTGTGTAAATTGTTCATGATCAAGATCAAATACCTTTTCAAAGGAATGTGAAAAAGGTCCGTGTCCCAGATCATGAAGCAGCGCCGCGCAAAGTGATAAAAGTCTGTCATGCTCTTCCCATTCCGGTCTGCCGGCAAATACATCATCAACAATACGGCGGATAATCTCATAGACACCAAGAGAATGGGTAAAACGGCTGTGCTCCGCACCGTGAAAGGTCAGATAAGTAGTCCCCAATTGCTTAATCCGGCGCAGACGCTGGAATTCTTTCGTGCCAATCAGATCCCAAATAACCCGGTCGCGGACATGGATATAGCGGTGAACAGGATCCTTAAAGACTTTTTCTTCACTTAATTTTTCTGTCGCATAGGTCATATTTACCCTTCTTTCTGTTAGGAAAAAACGACTCATTGATCTTGATGATCGGTTATTAGTCATTATTATAACCCTAATTTTTTTTGAATTCATTATTGACTTTTTAAAAAAAGGCAGCAGATGAAAAGCTGCTAAATAGGCGGCTTTTGAAAAGTCAGATGAGGAGAGAGCGTGATTCAAAAGTATTTATCGTCTTCCATATTGCACGTTAATGCGCTCTGGCGCTATGAAAAAAATATCAAATCATTTTGCCGAAAAAAAAAGCACTCCCTTTATAGGAGGGCCCTGAAAAAGTCCCTTAAATTTTGAAATGTGTTAAAACCTAGTTGTTGATTTCCGTTCCAGGCGGCTTCGCTTTCCGCGGGCGGTTCGGGGAGCCTCCTCGGCGCTGAAGCGCCTGCGGGGTCTCCCCTGTCCCGTACTCCCACAGGAGTCTTCGCCGCCTTCCACTCCAATCAACAGAGTCCTTTACTTAGGCTAAATTTTAAACCCTTCCGTAACGCAAGGTTTTCGTAAAAAAGAAGACGAATTTGCTTTCAATAAAGGTGCTGGAATGTACGTTTGTAAGGCTGGTCATATGGCTGTAAGGAAAGCACGTCAAGGTAAAAAAGGTGTAGCTGCCAATCAAGTGGACACTTATTATTTTGATGTGGAAAAGTGCAAAAATTGTCCATTTAAGGATGGCTGTTATAAAGAAGGAGCTAAAAGTAAAACTTATTCTGTGACGATCAAATCAAATATACATACAGAACAGGAAAAATTCCAAGAAAGCGAATA
>JAGKQJ010000270.1 GCA_017898095.1 Bacillaceae bacterium Marseille-Q3522
CTCTGACTTTTCGTACATACATGAATTACTTAATGACAGGAGTTTTAAACAGGAATATCAAAAAATGCAAGATGTTTACGTTTTTAAAGAAGAAGATAAAATCCCTTTAGAAAATGCAACTAATGCCTTTGAAGCTTTAAGGGTATGTGAAGATGGCAAATAAGGAAAATGGGGCTGTCCAAAAGTCGTTTGTCGATCTTGGCAGTCCCCTTATGCATTATTAATAAATACCGATAGATCAACAATCTTATTTTTCTTGAAATCTTTTCTCTGTCTGATAATTTTATGGAAATGATTTTCAGTGCTGCGAGCATGTTTTCCTTCTATATACTCTTTTTTTACTAATTTTTTATTCGTATTGAAAAAATGGTTGTCTTGTACTATATATTTAGATATGCTAAATAAATGTTCACAAAGCACAAATAATCACATCCCTCAACTACATATCTTCAGATACAAAGCTATAAAACTTATAAAAGGAGTTTGATTCATGGGTCAGCAAGCCGTGTCATCTGTTCAACCTGTTTCACAAACCCGGGAAACGACGTTTCGGATTCTCTATATCATCGGGATATGCCATCTGTTGAATGATACGATCCAATCTGTCGTTCCGGCAATGTTTCCGATTTTAGAAGATTCAATGGGTCTTACATTTACGCAACTGGGCTTTATTACGTTTACGCTAAATATTGTTTCTTCAATTATGCAGCCGCTAATCGGCATCGTTTCCGATAGAAAACCGCGTCCGTTTGCCTTGCCGATAGGCCTAACCTGTACGTTATTTGGCGTAGTCGGGCTTGCGTTGGCACCCCGCTATGAATTGATTATTGTCTCGGTAGTCTTTATCGGACTTGGTTCGGCGATTTTTCATCCGGAAGGCTCGCGGGTTGCCTATATGGCTGCGGGAACCCGCAGGGGACTGGCACAATCAATTTTTCAAGTAGGGGGAAACAGCGGTCAGGCGCTTGCTCCACTTATTACGGCTGCCGTTTTGCTGCCATTCGGCCAGATTGGTGCTGTCTGGTTTGCATTTGTCGCGGCACTTGCCGTATTTTTTCTCATCTATATTGCGAGGTGGTATGCAGGCAATTTGAAAGAGGGGCAGGAGGCGAAATCAAAACAGGTGAAGCAAGCTATATCATCTGAGCAAACAGGAATTTCCGCAAAAGTATGGCTGGCCCTGTTATTGATCTTATTTTTAATCTTTGCCCGCTCCTGGTATGTGGCAGGGATGACAAATTACTATGCTTTTTTTGTCATCGATCAATATGGATTTTCAGTCCGGAATGCACAAATTTTTGTCTTTTCCTTCCTTGTTGCCGGAGCGGTAGGCACTTTTTTCGGAGGCCCACTTTCAGATCGGTTTGGTAAGAAAAATGTCATTTTTTGTTCATTGGTATTTGCAGCGCCTTTTACAATGGCGCTTCCCTTTGTACCCGCACCGGTTGCTTTTTGTTTTCTGTTAATAGCAGGTGTATTGTTAATGTCAAGCTTTTCTGTTACCGTCGTCTATGCACAGGACTTGGTTCCAGGTAAAATTGGGACAATGGCCGGCTTAACAGTTGGTCTGGCATTCGGAATGGGAGCTGTAGGCGCAGTTGTTCTTGGCTACTTGGCAGATAGGATCGGCCTGGGCAACACGATTATTTTTACCGGCTGTTTGCCGCTCCTTGGTCTGTTAACATTGCTGCTGCCGCCAAAGTAGCAGGCTTACGGTCACGAGAGATCAAACATACATGAAAAATTAAAAAGTATCCCAGCGCAATAATGATCCGATTTTAGTAAGGCGTTATGTAGGTTAAGAATGCTGATCACTGAAAAACGCACTTTATTTTGCTATGATAGAAATGTAGATTTTTTTAAAAAAAGATAGCTGCTTTAGGAAAGTGGCAGGTACCACAAACATATACAGGTGCAATCATCCTCTCCATGTCCGCTTACGAGCATGGAGGGTGATTTAAATAAAAGAGGTGATCAGGAATCTTTGTAACCATACTTAAAAGCAGGGAGGATTTTGTGTGCAACCTTAGGTAAGCGCTTACTAATGGTGTTGAAGAAAAATCAGCATTTTACGTTGAAAAAAAAGAAAAATAGGGAGGCTAAATAATGGATTTTACATTAATTAATGTAAACAACAGTAGGCTTTTTATCAATGGAGATTGGGTGGCTGCAAAAGCAAATGAAAACTTTTCCGTAAAAAACCCGAATACCGGAGAAACATTGGCAACAGTTTCCCGGGGAGGAGGGGAGGAAGCGAAAGAGGCAATTGAGGCGGCAAAACAGGCTTTCCCGACATGGTCGGCATTAACGGCATATGATCGCGCCGATTATTTACTTACGTTAAAAGATTTAACGATCGCGCATAAAGAAGAACTTGCTGCGATTATGAGTTTGGAAATGGGAAAGGCTTATACGGAAGCACTCGGCGAAGTTCAATATGCGGCAAGCTTTCTTACCTGGTTCGCCGAGGAAGGAAAACGGATTTACGGGGAAACGATTCCGGCGTCAGCAGCGAATAAAAGACTATTTGTGATCAAACAGCCGGTCGGTGTCATCGCAGCGATCACTCCGTGGAATTTTCCGCTCGCCATGATCACACGTAAGCTCGGACCGGCATTGGCCGCAGGATGCACAGCGGTTGTAAAACCAGCAAGCCAGTCTCCATTAACAGCACTCGCATTTGCAAAATTAGTGGAAAAAGCAGGGATACCAAAAGGAGTCGTAAATGTTGTTGCCGGGGCAACAGAAGCAATATCCGATGAAATTTTCTCAAATCCAGTTGTAAAAAAAGTCTCCTTTACCGGATCGACGGCAGTGGGAAAAATTTTAATCAAAAAATCAGCGCAGCAAGTGAAAAAGCTGTCAATGGAATTAGGTGGGCACGCTCCGTTTATTATTTTTGCCGACGCCGATCTGGAAAAAGCAGCGGACGCTGTGTTGGCGAGCAAATACAGAAATGCCGGGCAAACCTGTGTCTGTGCCAACCGTATTTATGTGCATGAAAAAGTAAAGCAAGCCTTTACAGAGCTTTTTGTAGAAAAAGTAAAACAATTAAAGGTCGGTAACAGCCTCGACCATTCTGTGCAAATCGGACCGCTTGTAAACGAAGCGGGATTGAAAAAAGTAATCGAACATGTGGAAGATGCTCGTTCAAAAGGGGCGGACGTTCTCTTTGGCGGAAAAACAATCGGCGAAAAAGGCTATTTTTATCAGCCGACTGTTTTAGGAAATGTCACAAAAGAAATGAAAATCATGTTGGAAGAAACGTTTGGACCGGTTGCTCCAATTGTGGGATTTTCCAGTACAGAAGACGTAATCCGCGAGGCTAATGATACAGAATACGGTCTTGCTGCTTACTTGTACACTTCCGATATCAACACAGCTGTTCATGTATCGGAAGGCTTGCACTTCGGTGTAATCGGTTTAAATGACGGGATTCCAAGTGCTGCACAGGCGCCGTTTGGCGGCATGAAGGAAAGCGGCTACGGACGGGAAGGCGGCCGTCAAGGCATTAGTGATTATATTGAAGAAAAATACATTTCTTTACGTTTATCGCAGATTAAGGGGCAGTAATATCCCCGCTTCAAAAATGGAGGTAATTCTAATCATGTTAAGTGGGGGATAAACTGCCCCTAAAAGCCCGATTGGTGAAACAAGGTTTCTCTTAAGGCTTCAGCCTTTAGAGAAATCAGTCAGGCTCCGCGTGATAAGAATTTTCTTTGGGCTTTAGCCCTTAGAAAATTCAATCGGGCTTTGCGCGACTAACCATCAGTGGGGGATGAAGGCTGACTAAAATCTCAGGCGTCCTGTTCCAACGTCGGCACTAGTACGTCCTGTACGTCGAAAAACCCCCACTGATGGAAGTTTCACT
>JAGKQJ010000271.1 GCA_017898095.1 Bacillaceae bacterium Marseille-Q3522
CTTTTTATGTTTAGTGAGCTTCATAACTATATGGACAGCGCTCCAAAAATAATTGCTGTAATAATCATAACAAGTGCCGTTCCAACTGCATATTTTACCGAAAATTTGAGATGTTCTCTAAGCTCAATACCGACAAGTCCGATTAAAACATATACAGAGCCGACCAAAGGACTTAATAAATGGAGTGGCTGCCCTAACAGAGAAGCTTGTGCAATTTCAAGTTTATCAATTCCGAATCCTGCAGCTGTCTCAGCTAAGACCGGAATAATTCCAAAATAATACGGATCATTGGCCATTACAAAGGTAAAAGGCATACTTGTGAGTGCGACAATTGCTGGTAATTGCGGGCCTAAGAAGTCTGGAATAAGTGCCACTAAGGATGCCGCCATTGCATCAACCATTTTTGTTCCCTCTAGAATACCGGCAAAAATTCCTGCTGCAAAGATCAAGGACGTAACCGTCAGGATATTTCCGGCATGAGCCTCGATTCTTTCTTTTTGATCTTTTACATTTGGATAGTTCACGATCATTACAATGACAAATCCGATCATGAAAAGAACCGGCAGTGGTAAAATAGCTTTTAATAGTGCAGCAATTAGTAATAGTGTGAAAATAAAATTGAACCAAAATAATCTTGGCCTTTTTAAAGCCTGAATAAAATCACTTTCACTTGTTGCGGCTATTTCCTCTTCAGCACTTAGTTTTTTTACACCTATTCGTTTCCGTTCTCTTAACCCGAAAAAGAATCCTAAAGCAATGACATATACAGCTCCTGCAATAATAGATGGAATAATTGGTCCAAGTAATTTCATTACATCGTACTGAAAGATAGACATTACCCTTGCAGTTGGACCACCCCATGGAAGAATATTCATAATTCCCATTGACATCGCGGGCAGACAGGCAAGAATGAGTTTGTTCATTCCGATTCGGTTATATAATGGCAAAAGCGCTGTAACCACAATCAGATAAGTAATCGTTCCATCTCCGTCTAAACCGACTAATAAAGATAAAATGGCAGTAGTTACAGCTATTTTTAATGGATCCCCTTTAGATATTTTTACCATTTTATTAACTAATGGATCAAACATCCCTGCATCTATTAATATCCCAAAATATAATATAGCAAATGTAACCATAATAGCAGTCGGTGCAATTGAAGTAATCCCCTTCATCATCATTGGTCCCAGGTCCAAAAAACCGCCAATAAGTGCAAAAATAACCGGAATAATAATAAGCGCATTAAGCGCATTTAATCGTTTGCTCATGATTAAATACATAAATACAACAATCATCGTAAATCCTAAAATTGATAACATAAAACCATCCCCTTTGTATGCGGTTTCAAAAAATAGGTACTTGTTATATTCAGAAATATTGATACCAGGTATTTATAATAAATCTTTAAAAAACTTTTGAGTTAAAAGGTAATCATATGTTATCCCAGTTTTTGCTGTCCTTTTACTTTAGTGTGTAATTTGTTGTTTGGGCCAGCTTTAAGTAAAAAACTTCCGCCATCATGACCGATAATATTTTTAATCTTTTGAGCAACTTCAAGTAAAGCGTCAAGATCAATACCTGTTTGTATTCCCATCTCATGAAATGCATGGACAAGATCTTCCGTTGAAATATTTCCGGCAGCGTTTGGAGCATATGGGCAACCACCCAATCCAGTGGTAGAACTATCAAAATCAGTTATTCCTTGCTCTAAAGCTGCGACAGCATTTGCAAAAGCCATTCCTCTTGTATTGTGCAAATGAAGGGAAAACTTAAATTCGGGGAATCGTTCTCTTAAGACACATAGCATTTCACTAATTTGCCTGGGATTCCCCATTCCGACTGTATCCGCCAATGATATTGTCGTTATCCCCATTTTTTTATATTCCAGAAGGATGGATATAATTTTAGCGAGAGGAACTTTTCCCTCAAAAGGGCAGCCAAATGCAACTGCGATTGAACCGCTTACCTTAACGTTGTGTTTAGCAGCAAGATTTACAATAGCTTGATGATCCATCTGGGCTTCACTAACCAAACAGTTAGAATTGGACAGGCTATGAGAATCAGTAGCTGATAATAAAATTTTGATTTTTTTAATTCCTGCTTCAATTGCTCTTTCTGTACCGCGTAAATTAGGCACGAGTGCTCTTAATTGTACTCCTTCTAAGTTTGAGATCCGCTTAACTACTTCATCAGCATCTTTTAATTGTGGTATGGCTTTTGGATGGACAAATGAAGTCACTTCAATGTGATTGATACCTGTTGCGGACAAATTACGAATTATTTGAATCTTTTCTTCAGTAGGTATCCACTGATTTTCCATCTGAAAGCCGTCACGAGGAAGCACTTCCCAAATAGTCGCTTTTTTTGGAAGATGTTTCATATTAAATAATCCCCTTTTCTTTTAATTTGATTAATTCCTCACTGGATATCCCAAGCTCTTCTTCAAAAATCTTTTTATTATGTTCTCCTAAATCCGGAGCGCGGAACCGAATTCGTCCGGGCGTCTCTGAAAACTTTGGTACGACACCAGGAACTTTTATTTTGTTAAATTTTTGATGCGCTATTTCCAAGATATTAGCTCTTGCTTGATAATGGGGGTCTTCAAAAATATCTTTAATACTCAATATTGGAGAAATAGGTACTCCGCATTGATCCATTTTTTCCTGCAATTCCTGTTTTTTAAGGGAATTCATAAAAGACGAAACAATTTCCTGAAGATATTCATTGTTTCGCATCCGGTCTTTATTCGTAAGATACTCTGGATTTTCGATTAAATCAGACCGATCCATTGCCCGGGCAAGCCGTTCCCATGTTCTCTGTGTACTGCAAACCATTACGACCCAATGGCCGTCCTTTGTTTGATATGTACCTGCAGGACTTGAGTGTCCATAAAGCATAGGTGCTCTTTCCCGTACTTTTCCAAGCTGATCATATTCAGCAATTAAGAATTCCATCATTCTGAACATTCCTTCATATAACCCCATTTCAACCATTTGCCCCTTTTTAAGATCTGAAGTATCGCGGTAGTAGAGAGCGCTTACAGTTCCGAATGCAATAAAAACACCTGAAATGTAGTCAAGTAAGGAAAATGAAGGACTTACCGGATGACGGTCTTTAAAACCCTGTAAATAAGTATATCCGGAAAAAGCAGTGGAAGGAGTTCCAAATCCGGCTTTTTCAGCATAAGGCCCAGTTTGCCCGAAACCGGATTGTCTGGTCATAACAAGTTGAGGGTTTATTTCTTTCAAAACTTCATACCCCAGATCCCATTTTTCCATCGTCCCCGGACGAAAATTTTCAATAAAAACATCAGCAGTTCTAATTAACTTTTTAAAAATTTTCTTGCCCTCTGCTGTCCGAATATCTAAAGTGATAGATTGCTTGTTGCGGGCAAGCCCCGGCCATCTTAAAGATTCATTTTCCTTCCATGGTCCGAGTCCGCGTAATGGATCTCCCTTATTTGGCAGTTCTATTTTAATCACTTCAGCTCCCAGATCTCCTAATAAAGCAGCTGCAAAAGGAGCTGCAATCACAGTGGATGCTTCAATAATACGAATCCCTGTCAACGGTCCGTTGTTTGTTTTTTCCATTCGTCTTTCATCCTTTCTAAAAAGTTATTATTGAATGAAAACTAATAATCTTAATTGTGAAAACAGGCTAACTCATTAATAAGAAAGAAAAGTTCCATTAGACGGAATTATTTATACTGTATAATGGAACATTTTATTGAATTATAAC
>JAGKQJ010000272.1 GCA_017898095.1 Bacillaceae bacterium Marseille-Q3522
TCGGCAGGGACTCCTCCGTCTTGTAAAACATACAACTATTTTCGTTTATTAGCAATACTTACTTGACTATTTAAGATTTTTTAATAAAAATAAAATTATGGTTGATGGAACTGTAAATTCTTACTATTAAATAATCAGAATAGCGGTTATATTGGAAAAGAGGGAATAGAAAATGACAACAATTGGGATTGACTTAGGTACATCCAATAGCTTGGCAGCATATTGGAGCGAAGACGGTCCGGTGATTATTCCTAATGTTCTTGGGAAGCTTTTGCACCATCCATCGTCAGTGTGGATGACAATGGGGAAATATTGATCGGTCAAATCGCAAAAGAGCGATTGATCTCGCATCCGGATGTAACCGTTTCGGCATTTAAACGATTCATGGGAACGGAAAAAAAGCACACATTAGGAACCTATACTTTCACTTCAGAAGAACTGTCTTCTTTTATTCTCCAGTCTTTAAAAAGAGATGCCGAAGCTTTTTTAAAGACGGAAGTGACATCAGCTGTTATTAGTGTACCTGCCTATTTTAATGACATGCAGCGTAAAGCAACGAAAAAAGCGGCAGAGCTGGCAGGGTTAAAAGTCGAAAGGCTTATTAGTGAACCGACTGCTGCAGCACTTGCCTACGGGTTGCACAAATTGGATGCGGAAACAAAATTTCTTGTCTTTGATTTAGGCGGTGGAACATTTGGTACGAGCGTTTCTGTAAGATTAGGGAATAATGAACTTGAACCGGGACATTTTCTGCCGATTATTGAACGCAATACGCCAATACCTGTAAGTAAAGTAAAACGGCTCTATACTTTACATGACCTGCAGACGCAAATTCTTATTGACGTTTACCAGGGAGAAAGCAGGCGTATTGAAAATAATCTTAAACTTGCAGAATTATTGGTAGTAGTACAGCCGGCACCGACGGGTGATCAGCCTGTCGATGTCCGCTATACATATGATGTGAACGGTCTATTAGAGGTGGAAGTTACCATTGTAAGTACAGGAAAAAAGGAAAAAATGATTGTTGAGCAGAATCCTGGAAAATACTTGGAAAAAGAAATCCAGGCAAGAATGGAAGAATTGAAGGCTATTAAAATTCATCCGCGTGACCGGACAGAGAACAGATTGCTGCTTGCAAAGGGAGAACGGCTTTATGAAGAAGCATTAGGAGAAAAACGCCAGGAAATATCATTTTTATTGGAACAATTTGAACGGGTTCTTGCTTCGCAAAATGAACTGGAAATTAAAAATGCAGCCCATGCTCTTAAAACAAAGCTTGACGCACTGGAAAGGTGGCGTGACTCTTAATGTCAGCATGGGATATACTCGAAATTGAACCGACGAATAATCTTGCAATAATTAAAAAAGCATATGCGAAAAAATTAAAAATCTATCATCCGGAGGATGATCCGGAAGGATACCAGCGCCTGCGGGAAGCATATGACCGGGCTGTTAAGCGGCAAAAGTATACTTCCAGAGAAGAAAGACGGGTCATAACGGAAAGTGAAGAAATCCAGGCAAAACATCAAGAAAATCCATCAGTGGAAGAAAGCACCCTGGCTGATACAGAGCAAATAGAAGAATATGAAAATGAACCGCTTGAGACCACGCAGTTTCAAGATGATTATTTTGATATTGATGAGGTTCCGACTTTCTCTTTTGCAGATTACGAGAATCAGCAGCATGAAGATCCGGTGGATGCGTTTGTCAGCAAAGCAAAGAATCTGTATCAGGATTTCCATGTGAGAATAGATGCGGATAAATGGGATGAACTATTGAATTCCGATGTTATGTGGAATATTAAATTGAAAGGCAAAATCAGCGAACGACTGCTTTCTTTTTTTCAAGAACATCATTATTTGCCGAAAAAAGTTTGGCAGCTTCTTGAAAATAATTTTCATTGGAATGAAACGGCATATGAAGAAAATATTTCTTTTTCGGTAAATATATCTGATTCTTTTCTTACCAATTTATTCTTGCAGATCAAAAAAAAGCTGCAGACTTTTTGCAAGTGCTGCAACCAACGATAATTAAATTACTCGCATCCCGGCACAGCCCTTTCCAAAAAGTAAGCTGGGATACGCCCATCAATTAAGAGTTTGATATGAAAATTTTCATCCTTAGTTTGTATTTTTTCAGCCTATTGCTGTCTTTTTAAAGCAATTTTTCATTATCTGATAGTAAAGGGAACATGGCTGCTATTGAAGCAAGTCCAGTTAAAGTGATTGTCCGAAAAGGTCAGCAAATGATTTCTTGTGTCAATCATTTTCAAACTGCAGAAATGGAAAAGAAAAATCGCAAATATATTGATGAATCATTTAAAAGAGATAATTATTTACGAAAAATAAACAGGAATCAGCTAAATCAAGCAGACATTTTTCATCTTTTTATAGATGAGAAATCTCCTTTATTTTTAACTGATTATAAAAATCTTTTTGGAATGATGCACACTTTTTCCTATTCATCTGATAGAACGAGGATACTAACATCTGTTGCAAGAAGCAATCAGATACTTGATATTTCCTTTGATAATTGGGTAAAAGGAGAGAATATTAAGGAAAAAGAGTTAACCGGATTTCTGAACCTCTCATGACTAAAGTCACGAGGTTCTAAGGTACTGTCCAAACTTTGTTTGGATGACTTTTCGCAAGCAAAAGCTGACACCAAGCCCTTATTTGGTTTCCCTTAGTCTTTCATGGGCAAAGCAACCTGTGTTGCTATTAGCGCCCTGTTGGCACGATTCAAGACCAGTTTGAACGTTGAAGATTTTACGTGACAGACGTTTTTCCCTGTCACAACCCTCTCTATCTTCAGTTTTCAAAGAACATGTGTACATGGATATTTTGCCATATTACACAAGTGGTTCATAGATGTTGTCGGATAATTAGCGTGCCCAAAGGCACATCTTATCCGAAGCCGATTCATCTCACGATTAAAATCAATCGCGAGTGTTCTCGGCTATTTCATAAAAGAGTCATATTAATCAACCACATGGATTATTTATTCAAATGACAATTTTGTAGCCGGAAACAGGTTTTTCTCGATCCCCAAGGCTATTTCAAGATCAATAGCGTGCTCTTGCTCCGTAACCGCAATATCCCTGATTTTTTGCGCCGAATCATACATCCTAAGCTCCTCAAGTTGCTGTATACGCTGTAAATAACGGCGGATCGCATCGTATTCCCCTTGTAAGTCCTGTCGCAGCATCTCTTCATTATCCATGGAGGTATAAACCGGAGCAACTTGCGTCGTCGGGATGCCTCCTAAGTATTGAATAAGCTCACTTAATTCAAGAGCATGACCAAACTCGTCTTTTGAATGTACCGCCAATTCTTCTGCAACTGCAAAGTAAGCAGCACCTTTTAATAAACTTGCATGCTGGGCGTATTGTATACCTGCTGCGTACTCCCAGGCTAAATCAAGATTAAGTCCATTTACTATTTGCTCGAGTGCTTTTTGATTATTCATATTTCTCCAGTCCTTTCTAACTCAAGATAATACAATGTATTCGGCATGGGCGAAAACGACACACAAAAAATGAGGCTTCCTACGACCATAAAATTAAATGAAACTATTTTCAAAAGGTTTTTTTACGCACAGCACAGACTTGTTCCGAAGTTGCCGGCGGTGTGCGGCATTATAAAGAAGTTTCACTTGATCGTAATAATGACGATTTATATTTCAT
>JAGKQJ010000273.1 GCA_017898095.1 Bacillaceae bacterium Marseille-Q3522
ATCCCGGAAACAACAAACAAAGTAAATATAAAACAGCTAGATGATTTTATTAAAAAATATAACGGTGCTTATTTAAAGCCCATAAATGGTTCAAGGGGGAAGGGAATTCGTTATATTGAGAAAAAGGAAGATCAATATCTTGTTTTGGAAAATTATGAGGACGACAAAAAATATATGTCCAGTGATGAGATGAGCGTTTTTTTGTCAAAATTCTCTTATTATATGCTGCAACAACCGATTCTGCTTCATGCTTATGAAAATCGGAAAGTGGATTATCGGGTTCTTTTGCAAAAAAATGAAAATGGCCATTGGCAATGTACTGGTATTATAGCCAGATTTGGAAAAACAAATGCTATTTCATCTAATTTTAAAGCGAACGGATTTGCAAAAGAGGGTGCAGAAGCACTCAAGATTCAATTTGGTTATGATGAATTAAAAGCATTTCAAAAATATCAGGAAATCATTCTTATTTGCATAAAAATGGCTAATAAAGTAGATGAAATAGGGGCTTACGCAGATCTGGGGATTGATATTGGAATTGATGAAGATGAAAAAGTATGGGTAATCGAAATGAATAAGCGCCCAGATCATGATTTTCCATTAATGATTAAGGATAGGAAGATGTATTACTTGGTAAAATCTAATCCTATTTTATATGCAAAGTATGTAGCTATGGGAGGAAAATAAATTTAAGTTTTATAGCTTTTTTCAAATAGCCGATAAAAGGCCCTAACTTAATGTTAGAGCCTTTTTTAGCATATTACATTTTAGAAAAACTTTTATACTAATGATAAATACCTAAACAACGAAGTGATTTATTGAATAGTATATAAAAGATATATGACTTTTAGAATGGTCTGAATTTAATGATAAAAACGACATTTACAAAAAGCCACTGGAGGATGACAGAACAGTTTGACAGGAGAGAAACAAAATAGAAGGGAGAAGTGAAAATTGAAAGGAATCATTATTGCTGGAGGGAATGGATCTAGGCTAAGTCCTTTAACAAAGGTAATTTCTAAGGCGCTGCTTCCTGTTTATGATAAACCAATGATCTATTATCCGCTTTCCATTCTCATGGAAGCTGATATAAAAGATATTCTTATTATTACGTTGCCTCAGGACAAGCCAAGGTTTATAGAATTGCTAGGCGATGGTTCACATTTAGGTATATCTATCATGTACAAAGTAGAACCTTCTCCCAAGGGAATTGCCCAGGCATTTATTATCGGGGAAGAATTTATCGGTAATGATCATGTCACATTAATACTAGGAGACAACATTTTTTATGGAGATGGTCTAAACTCGATCATTCATAAATCGATAAAACCAAAAAAGGGGGCAACTGTCTTTGGCTATCGTGTTAGCGATCCCAGAAGTTTCGGTGTAGTTGAGTTCAATGATAATGGAAAAGTAACTTCTATTGAAGAAAAACCAATTAAACCAAAATCAAACTATGCTGTACCGGGTTTATATAATTATGATAATCGGGTTGTTGAAATAGCAAAAAAAATAGTCCCTTCTGAACGTGGTGAACTGGAAATCACAGATATTAATAAAACTTATTTGGCGTTAGGCGACTTACAAGTTGAGTTATTGGACGATCGTTTCACATGGTTTGATACTGGGACTCATCAATCCTTATTGAAAGCAAGCCAGTTTATTGAAGAGAAAGAAAAACAGCAACGCATAAAAATTGGTTGTATTGAAGAAGTCGCATTTAGGAAGGGATTTATATCGAGAGCACAATTGACATCACTTGCTCAAACTTTAATAAAGAGTGAATATGGCAACTCATTATTAAAGTTAGAATAAGTGCAGTGAACAATCTTTATAGAATATAAGCATGAAGGCTATTTCCCCATGAATCCAATATTTTGGAGGTGAATATTTACAAATGATAAAACGTCTTAAAAATAGAAGGTTAGTAAAATATAAAAAACTTAAAAAAATTAAGAAGAATTTTTCCAGAAATAGTTTTAATGACAATGAAAAATTACCTAAAGTAATCAAAAATGTTACTGGTAAAGAAAGCGAAAAGAATACACCGGAAAATATCAAAATACAACAGTTTGATGTACTTTCTATAAAAGAGCAGTTAAATCAGATAGAAGAATATTTTATGAAAGAGAAAAATGACAATAACGAAGAAAAACCCGAAATCGTATTTGCTATTTCACTAAAAAGTAAAAGAGTCTCCCGAGATTGGGAAAGAGTCCAGGAGAATTTGGCAAAAACACTTAGATCGATTTTTAATAACACGGACCAAAATTTTCGCGTGATTATCGCAGGACATAAAAAGCCGAATAAGCCCGAGTTAAACCATGAGCGAGTTACATGGCTCGGTGTAAAATTCCCGCCTCCCATAAATTCAAGAGGTTTTTATATGGATAAAATACAAAAACGAAGAGTAATTGGTTCGTATTTAAGGAAAATTGGCTTTTCTGGATACTTTATGCCTGTTGATGCGGATGATTGGATACACCATCGATTTGTAGAATATATTCGGTCATTTCCAGTTTCAGATGCATTTGTTTTTGATAAAGGGTATATGCTTAATCTATATAAGAAAGAAATTTGGATGATAAATCGCTTTTATACCGGTTGCGGAACTAGTCAATTATTTTATTTCCGGAATGAGGAGTTTCCTAAAACTTCAAGGGAAAGAGATGTTCAGAGATCTAACTTTAAAATTGCAGTCGGAAAACGACATGGAAATGTTCTGGAATATCTGAAAAACGTTAACAAAAAGGGTACGATTGTTCATTATCCATTTTTGATTTGGGTCCTGGCGCATGGAGACAACAACAGTATGATTCTACGAAAAAAAGATAATAATATTTCAGCGAAGCATTATCATGCAAAAGGGGAAAAGTTTGAATATTGGTTCTATGATTCTTTTAAGATATTGGAATAATGCCCATGATTAAACTGGGGTCTTACTTTTCTTGATGTTAGGAAAAAATAAATGTTCTAGATTGACTTGTCCCTCGAAAACACTAAAAGAACGCAGTTGAATTTAGGTTAAAAAGAGGTGAGGATTATTGGAAACTCTTCAAATAGTTACTGTGAGCAGTGACAATTATGCAAAACATACAGCTGTGATGCTTACATCTTTATTAGTAAATAAAAAATCTATTAATCCGATTAATATCTATGTAATTGGGTCAATTTCCGAAAAAAATCAATTCAAGTTAAATAAATCTATAGAAAGATTCGGAATAGCAATTAAATTTTTCGATATTGATCCGACATTATTCCAAAATTTCAAGCTTACACAGTACTATAAACAAGAAGTTTATTACAGATTGCTTATTGCTGAATTACTTGAACCTACTATAAAAAAAGCAATTTATTTAGATAGCGATATGATTATAAGAGATGATATTACAAAATTGTGGGATATTAACATAGATGATTTTTTTTTAGCAGCCTCAAGGAAAGCTTATTTAAGGAATAGACGGAGGGCACTATCTATCCCATATAAATATGGTTGTTTTAATGCAGGTGTCATGGTAATCAATCTAAGCAAATGGCGTGAAAATAATGTTTATCAACTTGTAATTGACTATTTGATTATAAACGAGAGAAAAATTGAATTACTGGACCAAGATGCATTAAATGGCGTTTTGTATGATAAATACCTCAACTTTGACAAGAAATGGAATTTAACTACAACAGA
>JAGKQJ010000274.1 GCA_017898095.1 Bacillaceae bacterium Marseille-Q3522
ATACAAAATTAAGTAACATCATCGAATATGGCTATGTAATTCTTGGCTCTGGGATTATTGCATTGGCATTTAATTTATTTTTGCTGCCTAATCAAGTTGCTTCCGGGGGAGTAAGCGGGATTAGCACCATTTTTAAAGAGCTATTTGCTTGGGAGCCGGCCTATGTTCAGTGGGCATTTAATATTCCGTTATTCATTGCAGGAGTAATGCTGCTTGGAAAGCATTTTGGCATTAAGACTTTGATCGGAACATTATTTCTACCTTTTGTCGTCTATTTATCAAATGATGTGGAACCATGGACAATGGATCCGTTGCTTGCTTCCTTGTTTGGCGGCATCGGCATTGGCTTAGGGCTCGGAATTGTATTTCGCGGCCGGGCTTCAACCGGAGGAACAGATCTTGCCGCACAGATTATCAATAAATATATCGGAATTCCATTAGGGACAAGTGTTGCAATTATTGATGGGATCATTGTTGTGTCTGCTGCATTTGTTTTTGACATTGAACGGGGACTCTATGCGCTAATTGCTCTATTTGTAACAAGTAAAACGATCGATATTGTGCAAATCGGGTTTAAACGCTCGAAAATGACACTAATCATTACGGAAAAACAGGAGGAAGTCCGCGAAGGAATAATACGGAGGATAGATCGCGGTGTGACAAAAATCTCTGCGTTTGGAGGTTACACAGATCAAGCACGTCCTCTTCTTATGTGCGTAGTAGATCAAACGGAGTTCACAAAATTGAAACAATTGGTCCAATCCATTGATGCAAAAGCATTTGTCATTGTAATGGATGCATCAGAAGTATTAGGAGAAGGTTTCAAACGGTCCGGACACTGATATAATAATGGCATACATAAGGGGGAATGAATGGTGAGAAAAAACGTCTTATTTATGGCCATTAGCCTTTCGTTTGTCTTAACAGCCTGTGGCGGTGATTCCGGGAGTAGTGCTGAAAATGGGAACAATACGGCTGATGCCGGAGACGAAGCAAAAATTTATATGCAAAAATGTTCCCAGTGCCACGGAGCGGAGCTTGAAGGGGGAGTAGGTCCTAATCTTTCCGGTATTGGCGGAGAACTTTCTAAAGAAGAGATTGAAACGATTATTTTAGAAGGTAAAGGCGGGATGCCGAAGGAACTAATAAAAGGAGAAGAGGCTTCTGCTGTTGCCGAATGGCTCGCTGAAAAGAAATAGAATCAGGCGGAGAAATGTATCTGTCTGATTTTTTTTATTCAATGTTTAAAGTGTGTGTTTAAAAACATAAACGAATAAGAAGCAAGCTGGCCGTGGCGGCGTTTAACCGTTGTCACATTTTGCCGAAATGGTAAATATAATTTTTGCAGTTTCTCTTGAATCCTCTTTTTTGCGACAAATAGTCTCTATTTGAAATAATATATTCCAATTTTTCCATAGTAAACATGAGATTGAAAAGAAAATGTAATATTTTTATCAGTAACTTTGTCAAAATATGATGTTATAATAGTTTGAGTAAGAATATAAAGGAATATGTCATTTTTTGTCGAAACACTATGATGATATTCATAATTTCTGACTGATCTCGCTTTTGTTTACAAGTATACAAAAGAACATACAGTCTAAAAGACCTAGATAAATAGAAATGGAAGAGAAAGAATTCCCTTGTATTACATACGGTGAATTTTTGCAGTATAAGAGCCTGTCTTCTTAGAAAATGTTTTTGAATCATCATATGACAGGAGTATCTCTTCGTCGGCTTTCTTTTTCATTTTTTGAAAAATATGCATTCTAATACATGCACATTCGTATGTCTAAGTCCGAAGATCTTATCACTGAGCCGTTAAAGGGATTGTACCGTATCTCTTCTCAAGAATGAATTTTCTCCTTTTTTGATAATAAAATATTGAAGTTCAGGTGATCGAATGATAGAAATGAAGGACGTATATAAAAAATATCCAAATGGAGTAGTTGCCGCTAACGGGATAAATGTACAAATTAATCAGGGTGAATTTTGCTACGTTGTCGGTCCAAGTGGAGCAGGGAAATCAACTTTTATTAAAATGATGTACCGTGAGTTGCTGCCCAC
This sequence comes from Bacillaceae bacterium Marseille-Q3522, assembly GCA_017898095.1. Classification (GTDB taxonomy): domain Bacteria; phylum Bacillota; class Bacilli; order Bacillales; family Cytobacillaceae; genus JAGKQJ01. The sequence goes on from JAGKQJ010000274.1 coordinate 2,068, forward strand.
GAAAGGAACAATCCTGGTAAATGGGATCAATATTGCAAAACTAAAAGGTAATAAAGTCCCATTACTGAGACGTAATATGGGAGTGGTTTTCCAGGATTTTAAATTGCTTCCCAATTTGACAGTCTATGAAAACGTTGCTTTTGCCCTTGAAGTAATTGAAGAACAAGAAAAAATTGTAAAAAGACGGGTTATGGATACGCTGGAATTAGTGAAGCTAAAGCATAAAGCTCGAATGCTTCCCTCAGAATTATCAGGTGGAGAACAGCAGCGTGTATCGATTGCCAGATCGATCGTAAATATTCCCAAGGTTGTGATTGCGGATGAGCCGACCGGCAACCTCGATCCTGAGACATCTTGGGAAATTATGGATATATTTGATGAGATTAATACGAGAGGAACTACTGTCGTAATGGCCACGCACAATAAAGATGTTGTTAATACGATAAAACATCGTGTTATTGCCGTTGAAGGCGGTCAAATTGTCCGTGACGAGCAAAGGGGGGCTTACGGCTATGAAGTCTAGAACGCTCAGACGTCATGCGAAGGAAAGTCTCAAAAGTCTTAAACGGAATGGCTGGATGACCTTTGCTTCGATTAGTGCCGTAACGATTACTCTCTTATTGGTCGGTGTCTTTCTTGTGATTATGTTGAATTTAAATCAAGTTGCCCGCTCTATTGAAGAGGATGTTGTCATTCGTGTACATATTGATGTGGCCGCAACTGAAGCAGACCGAAATGCATTAGGGGAAGAGATTCAGAGAGTGCCGGAAGTAGCATCGGTGGAATTTTCCCCGAAAGATGAGGAATTGGATAATTTAATTGAAAGCTTTGGTGAAGACGGCGATGCTTTTCGTCTATTTGAACAGGATAATCCTTTAAAAGATGTTTTTATCGTCAAAACAACGAATCCCGATGACACGATGAAAGCAGCAGATGAAATTGACAAATTCAATTTTACGGAAACTGTCGAATATGGACAAGGCAAGGTTGAGACACTTTTTAATGTTATAAATATCAGCCGGACTGTCGGCATTGTGTTAATTATCGGATTGCTGTTTACAGCGATGTTTTTAATATCAAACACGATAAAGATTACGATATTTGCCCGCAGAAAAGAAATTGAGATTATGAGATTAGTTGGTGCAACCAATTCCTTCATCCGCTGGCCGTTTTTTCTTGAAGGGATTTGGCTCGGAGTTCTCGGATCGATAATCCCGATTACAATTGTCTCTCTTATTTACCGTTCTGCATACGACTTTATTGCACCAAAGTTGCAAGGAACATTTATTCATATTTTGGAATTTAGTCCATTTATTTACCAAATATCCGCCTTGCTTATTTTAATGGGTGCAGTAATCGGAGTATGGGGCAGCTTGATGTCCGTTCGCAAGTTTTTAAAAATATAAAATGGTTTAACTCCAAAAAGGTCATAATTACATTTTGATTACAACATATAGTTGATAGAACGAAGTAAAGGTCATAATATATTGTGGCTTTGTATAAC
>JAGKQJ010000275.1 GCA_017898095.1 Bacillaceae bacterium Marseille-Q3522
GAAAACAAAATTATATAAGGATTCATTTTTCATCATAAAATTGTGATAAAGATAATGGCGATAATCAACAATAGAAAACGTATATTCTAGCCCAACTCGCCTAAAGGGAATGAAGTTGACTGTATAATTTAATCTTTTTAACATTTTTTGAGTTTGTTGATTAATATTTTCCATAAATAAAGCTACCTCACCTGAGAAGCCTGTTTGTTCAAGAGATTTAAAAAATATTTTAATTTCATCCCATTTATAATTTGAGACAACCGCGAGAATAAGGTTCTTTCTCTTGTCATTACTCAATACATAGCCCTCCCCCAACCAGCATTCAGTTTCACTTATCAATAACTTATGAGCAAACCGAACGGACTATGTCAATCTAAATAGAAAAAAACAAGTATATTCTCCCTATATGTGCCTGTAACCAAAGTAACTTTCAAGATCCCCTCTGCAGCCTATACATTTTCTCGCTAATTTCATATTATAAAGTGAAACTTTTTGAGGTGGGGGTATTACTGCCCCTTAATCTGCGATAAAGCAGGAAAGCAAGAAGTTGTTTATCCTAAGGAGAAAATCCCACCACTACGATTCGGGAGAGGGTAATATGTCTGTTGTTCTTATCACAGGTTCTGCAGGATTAATTGGTTCAGAAACTGTAGAATTCTTTGCAAACTTAGGCTACAACATTGTAGGTATTGATAACAATATGCGCCAATATTTCTTTGGTACAGATGGGGATACAAAATGGAATCGTCAACTTTTAAGTGAAAAATATAAAAAACAATATACGCATTACAATTTAGATATCCGTGATAACGATAAAATAAAGCAACTTTTTAAGAAATATTCGAATAATATCCAACTTATCGTTCATACGGCAGCCCAACCTTCCCATGACTGGGCAGCTAAAGAACCACAATTAGACTTTAGTATTAATGCAAACGGGACATTAAATCTACTTGAAGCGATGCGTCACTATTGCCCCAACTCCGTATTTGTCTTTATGTCTACAAATAAGGTATACGGTGACCAACCTAACCAATTACCTCTCATAGAAAAAGAGACTCGTTGGGAAATAGATCACACACACCTTTACCAAAATGGTATTCCAGAGCAAATGAGCGTTGATCAATGTATGCATTCGCTATTTGGGGCATCAAAACTAGCCGCAGACATATTAGTGCAAGAATATGGGAAATATTTTAACCTGCAAACGGCATGTTTAAGGGGCGGTGTACTAACAGGTAGTAAACAATCGGGAGCTCGGTTACATGGTTTCCTCAACTACTTAATGAAGTGCATCATGACGCGAACACCTTATGAAATATTTGGTTATAAAGGGAAGCAAGTCCGCGACATTATCCATGCAAAAGACGTCGTATTAGCCATAAAAAATATCTTTAAGCATCCTCGCATTGGAGAGGTCTATAATCTGGGCGGAGGTCGCCAATCAAATGTATCCGTACTTGAAGCAATAGAGTTCGGACAAAAAATTACACAACAAGAGTTAGATTATCAATACGTCGACCAACATCGAATGGGAGACCATATTTGGTACATCAGTGATACAAGTAAATTTCAATCTCACTACCCTGATTGGAAATTAAGCTATAACGTAGAAGAGATTTTGGTGGAAATTTTTGAAGAAAATAAAGAGCGCTGGTCAAATGTCTAACATTCCCAGGGGAAGTGTTTTAAGTTTAAATATTAATTACTTTTTCCAAGTAAAATTTTAAAAATATTGAAAATACAAATTATAAAGGAGGGAAAATTATGAGCATTGAGGTCAGTGTCATTATGATTTCCTATAATAAATATCCTCAAAATCTCTTTTCCTTATATGCTTTAGAAAATCAAACATTTGATCATTTGAAAATGGAAGTAATTTTTGTTGATGATGCTTCAACTGACGAGACATCTACAATAAAAAATCAATCATTTAACTTCCCATTTAAGTATATTCAATGCGATAACAATGTAGGTAGGTCTAAAACAAAAAATATTGGCATAGAAGCATCAAAAGGAGATATCCTTATTTTTATCGATTCAGAAATGATTCTTGATCCTGAGTTTGTTGAACAACACTATTTAAACCACCAAACAAATGACAATCTAGTTGTTACAGGCTGTCTTCAGCATTATGGTACGTATACAGTTTTCAACCCGGGATTTAATAAACGGCAAAAAAGGCGTTTGCTATCTTTAATGAAGAAAAGACGAAAGTTTTTACCAAGTGAAAAACGAAACTTAGTTAGTAAGCAGGTACTTAGTAGTGCTACTGATATTTTTCCGTTATTTACACAAGAAGAAATTCAACAGGCTCAGTATAAAATATTGGAATTCCACCAACCAACATTTCGTGAGTTAATAGAGAGGTATGGTCTTGAGTTTAAAGATTATACGATGCCATGGAAATTTGTCATCACACGAAATGTCTCTATGCGGAAAAGTCTAATTGAAGCTGTAGGACCTTTCTATGAAGGGTTTCAGGGACATGGATGTGAAGATTGGGAGTTGGGATACAGGTTATATAAGTACGGTGCAAAAATCATTGAAAATCCAAATGTTTGTGTCTACCATCAAGAGCATCCTATAAGTCCAGACAATAAAAAAGAAAATATAAATAATTATCTCACTTTTTTTAAACAGCATCCAAATTTTGATGTGGGGGTCATGGCGTTAGTTTGGATTGGGAAAAGCTATTTCGAAGTTAATGAGATAATAACGGAGCACTACCAGATTACTGAAGAGTCGCAAGAAATGTTAACCTACATGACTAGAGGTTTCCATGCACTTTTTTATCAAATATTTAAAAATTTGCACGAGAATAGAAAAGTCACGAACCTTCTTTTGGCTTCAGGGATAGAAAATGATTTGCAATGGAAAGAGTTTATGTTTAATGAAAGAGAAAAATTAATAAATGAAAATAAGGGCACTAAATTAGTCGAAACACTCGATTTTCTACTAAAGCTTTAAAGGAGAGGTCAAATGCTTATTTCAATTGTAATGGCCGTTTATAATGGTGAACAATATCTCCAAAGTGCGATTGATCGTATTTTGGGACAAACATACAAAACCTTTGAATTAATCATTGTTAACGATGGATCATTTGATCAAACGAAGGATATTTTAGATTTAGTTTCCGATACCAGAGTTAAAATAATCCATCTTGAAAAGAACGCTGGGGCTGCAAATGCACTTAATATTGGGATTGAGCAAGCAAGTGGAGAATGGATTGCCATTCATGATGCAGATGATATTAGCGAGCCTGCCAGATTAGAAGAGCAAGTCAAATACCTTGAGTCCTATCCTGAGAGTATCGGAGTAGGCAGCCTTATTAAATGTATTCCAGGAAATACACCTGTTCGAGAGATGATGTTAAAAAATGAAGAACAAAACTATAATAAGCTGCTCGATGACAAAAAGGTTTACGATAATCGCTTGTTCACCTGTTATTTATGCCATGGCTCTGTCGTCTTTTCAAAGGATCTCTTTAAAAAAATCGGAGGATACAATCCAAAATATAAGAT
>JAGKQJ010000276.1 GCA_017898095.1 Bacillaceae bacterium Marseille-Q3522
TTTTCATAGCTTGTCTCATGATTTATCCGCTCATTTATGTATTAAGCGCATCGTTAAGCAATCCGGAGCACATTGTATTAGGGGATATATGGTTTTTTCCGAAAGAGTTCACCTTCGATTCTTATTTAACTGTTTTTCAAAATGAAGATGTGTTGATTGGATATCGGAATACAATTATTTATGTTGTAATGGGAACGGCTATAAATCTATTTTTTTCGATCATGATAGCGTATCCATTGTCACGTAAAGATTTCTACGGCAGGGGGGTGATAACAGCTTTTATTATGTTCACGATGTTTTTCAGCGGCGGCATGATCCCTACCTATCTTTTAGTCAAAAATCTTGGTATGTTAGATACCATTTGGGCAATTGTCCTGCCTGGTGCGGTGTCTGTCTATAATGTGATTATCATGCGCACATTTTTTCAGAGTATTCCTGAAGAGTTACGTGAAGCAGCTTCGATGGATGGATGCAGCAATATTCACTTTTTAATCCGAATTGTCCTGCCTCTTTCGATGCCGATTATTGCTGTAATGACTTTGTTCTATGGTGTTGGTCATTGGAACGCATACTTTGATGCCCTGATTTATTTGTCAGATGAGAATAAATTTCCATTGCAATTATTCTTAAGGCAAATGCTTATTCAAGAAGATATGTCGGCAATGACTAGTGCAAACACGGAAGTTTTGGCGGAGCATCTCATGCAAATAGAGGGTTTAAAGTACGCAGTTGTTGTTGTAGCCAGTTTGCCAATGCTTGTTCTTTACCCTTTCTTACAAAAATATTTTGTTAAAGGTGTTCTGATTGGATCTTTAAAAGGATAAAAATATCGGAGGTTATGAAGAAATGAAAAAAAATATTCTGTTACTCGTTTCGTTATTTGTCTTAATGTTCGTATTGGCAGCATGCGACGATTCAAAATCTTCAAATAACAGTGAAAATGATTCAGGGGAAGAATCAAGTTCGGCGAAAAATGTCAATAAAGAAGGCTTTCCAATCGTGAAAGAACCGATTGATCTAACGTTTTTTACCGGTAGGTACGACGGAAATTTAGACAATTATGAAGAAACACTTGTTTTTAAAACCTATGCAGAAAAAACCGGAGTAAATGTTACGTTTGAAGAAGTTCCGTTTGCGACATTAACGGAAAAAAGAAATTTAGCACTATCAAGCGGAGATTATCCGGATGCATTTTATTCAGCACGGGTTCCTGCTGCTGACTTGTATAAATACGGGAAACAAGGCATTTTCATTCCTTTAAATGATTTAATTGATAAATATGCGCCAAATATTAAAGCGGTAATGGAAAAGCACCCCGACATTAAAAAGGGTCTGACCATGCCGGATGGAAATATTTATTCCCTTCCTTCCTACTATAGCCCAGACTTTTTGCCGATGTTAATTGGGAAACCAATTTGGGCTAAAGATTCTTGGTTAGAGAAACTTGGGATGGAAGAGCCGCAAACGATTGATGAATTTTATGATTATTTAAAGGCTGTAAAAGAAACGGATTTAAACGGCAATGGGCAAAATGATGAAATTCCGTTGAGTGCTTCAAATACGAATCAAATTGTCGATTCTATTAAAGGTTCATGGGGAGTTGGAACAAGGGGAGTAGGAAATAAATACGTAGACGTTGATCCTGAAACAAATGAATTACGCTTTTTCCGGACAAGCGATAGGTTTAAAGAAGTGCTGCAATTTGTCAACAAATTATATAGCGAAGGGTTAATTGATCAGGAAATTTTCACGATGGATGATACCAAACTTAATGCAAAAGGCTCTCAAGGTGTTCTTGGAACGGCTATAGTCCCGAATCCTGAGGCTGTGTTTTCAGGGGAGGAAAAATACACTGGTTTAGGGGCAATGGAAGGGCCGCATGGCGATAAATTATATAGCCATGTAAAAGCGCCAATAGCCTGGTCGGGTGCATTTGCGATCACGAATCATAATGAAAATCCGGAAGCAACAATAAGATGGATGGATTATTTCTTTAGTGAAGAAGGGGCGACCTTCCAATTCATGGGTGTTGAAGGAGAAACTTATGAGGAAACAGCAGATGGAGAACTCCAATTTACGGATGAAATCATGAACAATCCTGACGGATTAACGATGGATCAGGCATTAACGCCTTATGTTACCTGGATGGGTGGAAGTTATCCGGGCTATGTACAAGCAAAATATTTCAAAGGGTCGGAATCCCTGCCAAGTTCATTAGAAGTTGGTGAAAAAGTTGCCCCGGATGCTCCGGAAGAAATCTGGAACAACTTTAACTATACGGAGGAAGAATTACAATTTATGCAATCAACAGGCGCAGATATAAAAACATTCATTAGTGAAATGGAAGCCGGATTTATTTCCGGAAAAACGCCTTTCAGTGAATGGGACAATTATGTAAAGCAATTAGAGCAAATGGGACAAGATCAATATCTTAAAATTGAAAAAGCAGCTCAAGAAAGATACGAGGCAAACTAATTGATAAACTGGATGGGAGGAAGCAGCCGTTTTAACTTCCTTCCTTTTCCGGTTTCAAGATGAACATAGTACAACATTGAGATCAGTTCGGTTTAGAAAAAACTTGTTTGGATCCGGAATCATTCTGCCAGTACAAAAAGAAAAGAAAGGGAGTTTATAATGGAAGGATTATTTGCCGGGATTTATCGGATAAGTGAATGGATAACAAAACTAATGTATGTAAATCTCATGTGGATTATATGTACGATTACCGGCCTTGGGGTTCTTGGAATATTTCCTGCGACTTCTGCCATGTTTGCTGTAACACGAAGATGGGTAATAGGCGAAAAAGATATTCCCGTCTTTAGAACGTTTTGGCAGTACTTCAAGGCAGATTTTATAAAAGTAAATATTTTAGGGTACCTATTAACGATTTTAGGTGTGTTTTTATTTATTGATTTAAAATTTTTCCAGTCAATCATTCACCCTGTTTATAGCATCATTAGTATGATTTTTGTCGTGCTTCTTTTTCTATACTTCGTAGTTATTCTTTATATTTTTCCTATTTATGTTCATTATGACTTAAAATTACGAGAATATATAAAATATGCTCTTATCATTGCTATTGGCCGGCCAATGCAAACTTTGGCAATGATGTTAGGCGTCATCATCGACTATTTATTTTTTAGTTATTTACCTGCATTGATCCCCTTTTTGGGTGCAAGTCTTTTCAGTTTCTTTTTAATGCTGCTTTCATATATTTCTTTTCAAAAGATTCGTTTGTCATAAAAATGTAAATAATGTTCTTAAAGAAGAAAATACAGAAACTTGGGAATTGCACCGCTTAAAGACCCTTTTTTCAAAAAGCTCCGTGTTCACAGAAAGTGGCTTTATCACAGGCAAAGTAAAAAAACGAACGTATTTTTAAATAATAATGTAAAATGTTCGTGTTTTGTTGACTTTAGGGCAGGAAACTTGTTAAAATGAGAATGCTTGAAATGAAAAATATGAACGGAGCCTTTGGAGGTGCTTTTTTACATGTCATCAGT
>JAGKQJ010000277.1 GCA_017898095.1 Bacillaceae bacterium Marseille-Q3522
TCAGAATACTTTGTTTATTTTTCGGGACAAAAGCTTATAAATTGGCAATCATAAGTATGAAAGTTTAGTATAGAAGTGATAGAACTTTTTTGTTAATGTATTTAAAATTTGTGATATTTTTTTCGAAAAGAGGTAGAAAAATGGAAGTTACGAGTATTAAAGGAACAAACATTGAAAATGCCTCAAGAATTGCACTTGGCACATGGGCGATCGGCGGCTGGATGTGGGGAGGTACCGATGATGAGGAGTCAATCAAAACGATTCATCAGGCACTCGATATCGGCATCAATGTTATTGACACTGCGCCGGCGTATGGAAATGGACATTCAGAAGAAGTAGTCGGAAAAGCGGTAGCGGCATACGGAAAACGTGAAAATGTAATAATAGCAACGAAAGCCGGATTGGAGTGGAAAGATGGCGGCGTTGTCAGAAATGCTACCAAAGTGAGACTCTTTAAGGAAGTAGAGGACTCCCTGCGGCGACTGCAAACGGATTATATCGATATTTATCAAATTCACTGGCCGGATTTGAGCATCCCGATGTCGGAAACGGCAGAGGCAATGGGGGAACTGTTGAAACAGGGAAAAATCCGCGCCATCGGTGTAAGTAATTTTTCCATAGAACAAATGAGTGAATTTCAAAAAACGGCACCGCTTCATACCGTTCAGCCTCCGTATAATTTATTTGAACGAAATATTGAAAAGGATGTCTTGCCGTTTGCGAAAGAGCAGGGACTTACGTCCTTATTCTACGGCAGCTTATGCCGCGGTCTTTTAAGCGGAAAAATGACAGCAGAAACAACATTTAAAGGAGATGACCTGCGCAATAATGATCCGAAATTCCAGCCGGACCGCTTTCCGCAATATATTGCAGCCGTAAAAGCACTGGACAAATGGGCACAGGATCATTACGGCAAACGGGTTATCCATTTGGCCGTGCGCTGGCTGTTAGATCAGCCGGGCTCCAGTATTGCCTTATGGGGAGCAAGACACCCGGGGCAGCTGGAAGCAGTGCCGGAAATCGACGGCTGGAAACTGCAAGCTGCTGATCTGGAGGAAATTGATAAAATCGTCAATGAAAATGTGCCGGATCCTGTCGGGCCTGAATTTATGGCGCCTCCGGTAAACTAAACACACATGACTAGGATCCGCTGTGGTCACATACTCCGGATAAAAAAATTATTTTCGGATCAAACACCCATATCCCTGCGGGGTCACAAACTCTGATGAAAATATTATTTTCGTATCAAAATTTTTTTCAAGCCGCAATGTGTAAATCTTTTAGGAAGAAACTGTATATTGCGGTTTTATTTTTTTCTTCATTTTAAACGATAAGTGTTGGAGCCAGGATAGGGGTGAATGGACAGAGAAAATGCAACCTGGTTATAGAGGCGGCGTATTCGAAATATAATAAAGGGAGAAGTTTATCTGTAAATCCTGAGATCAGCAACTTTCGTTCATATACAGCTGTTTTTCATAAGTAAAAATAGTATGATAGAAAGGAATTAAAGTGTTCGAACTAATCAAAGGGGGATACGATGAAACAGCGAAAAATTGCGTTAATTCCGGGTGATGGAATTGGCCCTGAGGTTATTGCCGCAGGGGTACGTGTATTAAAAGCAGTTGAACAGCATGATCCGAACCTCTCCTTTTCTTTTTCGGAATATCCGTGGGGTTGTGAATATTACCGGAAGCATGGAATAATGATGGATGAGGATGGAATGGAAAAACTAACAGAAGCGGATGCAATCTTTTTGGGAGCGGTAGGCTACCCGGGTGTTCCCGATCATATTTCCTTAAGAGACTTACTGTTAAAAATCCGTAAGGGTTTTGATCAGTATGTGAATCTTCGTCCGGTGAAACTTCTCGATGCATCCTTGACTCCTCTGAAAAACAAAAAGGAAAAAGAGATTGATTTTCTTGTTATCCGGGAAAATAGTGAAGGGGAGTATGCCGGGTGCGGCGAATGGCTCTATAAAGGGAAAGCGGAAGAAGTGGTTCTGCAAACTGGTGTTTTTTCACGAAAAGGCACAGAGCGTATCATTCGCTACGCATATGAGGAAGCAAGAAAACAGAAAAAAACGTTAACGAGTATCAGTAAAGGAAATGCGCTTAACTACTCGATGGTGTTTTGGGATGAAGTGTTTGTGGAAATCGGCAAAGAATATCCGGATGTGAAAACGTATTCATATTTGGTTGATGCGGCAAGTCTTTATTTTGTGCTACAGCCGGAACGCTTTGAGATTATCGTCACTTCCAATTTGTTTGGCGATATTTTAACGGACTTGGGTGCTGCCCTTACCGGAGGACTGGGGCTAGCCGCTGGGGCAAACATTAATCCGAAACAAAAATTTCCTTCGATGTTCGAACCGATTCACGGATCGGCACCTGATATTGCCGGGAAAGGACTTGCCAATCCAATGGCGGCAATTTGGTCAGTTAGCCAGATGATGGACTTTTTTGGGGAAGAAAAGTGGGGCAGTCTGATTTTGGCGACACTGCAAGCGATGCTTTCCGATAAAAAAGTTCTGACGCCGGATTTAGGCGGAACCGCAAGTACCGTAAAGGTTACGGAGGAATTTATAAACCGGTTATTGAGAGCGGTTCGATAATATTCGCTTACCCACGAAGAAAGAGAGTCAGACTTATTAGGAAGCGTGTTTTTGAAGGGGGCCAAAAATTTTACCTGTTGAAGGAAGTTAAATTGGTAAAATGCCCAGGGACTCCGCCAAAATAGTCCGGTGAACTGTTTGAGCAAGCTCAGGAACTCGAAAAATCTAGTGGGGACTCTAACCCGCCCCCGTTGAAGGTTCGTCTCTGCGATAAATAAAAAAAATTCAGTGGACATAACCGAGTCCCGGTTCTTTTATAAAGCATAGAAATTTCAATCTTTGCACCTATAAAAGAACTGTTTTCTTCTTTGTTTCGTCTATAGTCTTTTATACCTATTATTGATTTTTGTCTCTTCTCCCCGAATATCTTTATAAACAAAGTATTTTTCTTATTTATAAGAGTGTAAAAAATTTTTTGAAAAAGACTATAAAAAAATATTGCTGTTTAAAATAGTGATAATTACCTATATAATTAGTAATTATTATATTAATTTAAAGAAAAAATAAGGTATAATAGTAGGTAAAAAGGAGGTTTTATGTATGAGCATTGCATTAGGAAAAGATGAAGTAGTAAAAAAATCAGAGCATTTTACATCAAACTTGGTCTTAGCATGGTTAAAAACGAGTTTTTCTTTAACCAATAAGAGAATTATAGGAAATGAACCAAACACAGTTTTTGGGTTGATTCCTCTGGGTGTCAAAGAAGTTACATATCCGCTGAAAAATGTTGCCAGTGTTAGTGTGTCGACAAAATTTCATTTTAAAAGATTTGTTTTAGGAATTATTTTAATCTTACTTGGTTTATCTACAATGGGATCTTCTTTCTTTTGGGGACTTATTCTTTTGTTATTAGGAGCAATTCCATTCTTAAATAG
>JAGKQJ010000278.1 GCA_017898095.1 Bacillaceae bacterium Marseille-Q3522
CTTAATAATAGATCTTAATAATTGTATTTAGAATTGAACTTGAAAACGCTGCTCAATAAAATTACCGGAAGTATTTTTTATAAAAAGGAGCTGCTTGAAAATGAATGCTGGCATTATTGGAATGGGCAAATATGTGCCTGGAAATATTGTAACAAATTTTGATCTGGAAAAAAGGATGGATACGTCAGATGAATGGATCCGGACAAGAACGGGCATTGAGGAGAGAAGAATTGCCGGTGACGAAATAAATACTTCTCATATGGCATATGAAGCTGCTGTCCAGGCAATGGAAAATGCCAAGATTACCGCTGAGGAGATTGATCTCATTCTCGTGGCAACTGTTACCCCGGACCAGCCCTTCCCGACCGTTTCCTGCATGCTTCAGGAACGTCTCGGGGCGAAGAATGCCGCTGCGATGGATCAAAGTGCCGCATGTGCCGGATTCATGTACAGTATGGTAACCGCAAAACAATTTATCGAATCAGGCGTCTATAAATACGTTTTAGTCGTCGGTGTGGAAAAGCTCTCGAAAATTACGAATTGGAGTGACCGTAATACGGCTGTTCTCTTCGGAGATGGAGCGGGAGCTGCCATCATGGGTCCCGTCACAGATGGCAGAGGAATTCTTGCCTTCGAGATTGGAGCGGACGGAACAGGGGGGAAATACCTCTTTCAGGATGAAAACGATCATATTGTCATGAATGGAAGGGAAGTATTTAAATTCGCAGTCCGGCAGATGGGAGAGAGCTGTGTAAATGTGATTAAAAAAGCAGGTCTTGCAAAAGAGGACGTTGATTTTCTTATCCCGCACCAGGCGAATATCCGCATTATGGAGTCTGCAAGACAGCGTTTGGAATTACCGGTTGAAAAAATGTCGAAAACGGTGAACATGTACGGGAATACATCTGCTGCCTCAATCCCGATCTCAATCGTTCACGAACTGGAAGCGGGAAAAATAAAAGATGATGATGTGATTGTAATGGTTGGTTTTGGCGGCGGACTGACATGGGGAGCAATTGTCATGCGTTGGGGCAGCTAATTCTCTATCAATACGATGTAATTTTTTGTTAAATCTGAAAAGCATCAGGCAATTACGCAAATCTAAAAAAGAATCTGGCAATTATACAGCGAATAATTTATACTCATTCGTAATTATATCAGGAAAGGAGCAGCTTGGACGATGGAAAAAAGAAGAGTCGTTATTACTGGAATTGGTGCAGTCACTCCGGTCGGCAATGATGCAAAGACGTCTTGGAAAAATATACTTGCAGGACATTCCGGTATCGGTAAGCTTACCAGAGTGAATGCCGATGAATTTCCGGCAAAGGTTGCTGCAGAAATAAATGATTTTAATGTGGAAAACTTTATTGAGAAAAAAGATGCGAGAAAGATGGACCGGTTTACGCATTACGCAGTTGCAGCCTCATTAATGGCTGTAAAAGATGCGGGATTAACGATAACAGATAATAATGCACACCGGATTGGTGTTTGGATAGGTTCCGGAATTGGCGGGATGGAGACGTTTGAAAATCAATTTGAAACCTTTTTAAAACGGGGTTATCGCAGAGTCAGTCCGTTTTTTGTCCCAATGATGATTCCGGATATGGCGACCGGCCAGGTTTCCATCATTCTGGGTGCGAAAGGCTTTAATTCATGTACAGTAACAGCTTGTGCAACGGGAACAAATTCAATCGGGGATGCTTTTAAAGTGATTCAGCGCGGCGATGCCGACGCAATGATTACGGGCGGTACAGAAGCACCGATTACGAAAATGTCTGTTGCCGGCTTTTGTGCCAACACAGCTTTATCAACCAACCCTGACCCTAATACAGCCAGTCGCCCTTTTGATAAAAACAGAGACGGTTTTATCATGGGAGAGGGGGCAGGTGTTGTTGTTCTGGAAGAACTTCGGCACGCATTAAATCGCGGAGCTTCTATTTATGCGGAAATTACCGGTTACGGAGCTACCGGAGATGCTTACCATATTACAGCTCCGGCTCCGGAAGGCGAAGGCGGAGCCAGAGCGATGAAAATGGCGATTGAGGATAGCGGCTTATCCCTTGAAGAGATCGGTTATATTAATGCGCATGGTACAAGCACGGATTACAATGATAAATTTGAGACAGCCGCAATCAAAAACGTATTTGGCGAATATGCTTATCAATTAGCAATCAGCTCGACTAAGTCAATGACCGGACATTTACTAGGTGCTGCCGGGGGAGTGGAAGCAATCTTTACGGCATTATCCTTACAAGAAGGCATCCTTCCGCCGACCATCAACTATGAAACTGTCGATCCGCTTTGTGATTTGGATTACGTTCCGAACAAAGCGAGGAAAAAAGAAATTACAGCAGCAATGAGCAATTCGCTCGGCTTTGGCGGGCACAACGCAAGCATTGTGTTAAAAAAATATATAACGGAGTGACCCAGGTATCCGAAAAAAAGTAGAATCAGGAGGATTAGGAAAAGAATCTACTCCGCCTGATGGCAAAAATTACCCCCCCGTTTCAAATGATAATGTGGAGAAACTATTTCGTAAAGACAAGATCATTTCATTGGCGAAAAGGAGAGTCAATAGCAGATTCTCCTTTTTTCCCATTAACCGGGATTCGCTAAACAGAGGTCAGAAGTCAGAAGTCAGAATGAAAAAAACTTGCAAGGCAAGTAACAAAAGTTTTTATCCGGCCTCCGAATTCTAACATTCTCCCTCCGTTCCACATATGCTGATACATACACGAGGAAATGGGGGAATAAAAAATGGGGTAGAACGAACGGATAAATGGTTGGAAGAGGAATATGAACATCCGATTCAGATATGCAAAAAAATAATCAAGGAAGAGGGGAAAGAGGCGGAAAATTTGTACCGCTATTTGCAAAAATTCGGTATGTACAGACCGCATTTATTTGGAAAGAAAACGATTTCATTATTAATAGAAGCAAATATTTGGAGAACAATTGACCACCTGTATCAGAAGTACCGTAAAAAATGGAATGGTCCGGATATTCCTGTCTATATTTTCCCTCTCGCCGGACAAATGCGTGCTGAAAAAAAGTCAGGTCTGTCTTTTCCGGATAAAATGTTTCTTTTCCTAACCCCTATTGAAAATATAAAAGAATTGGAAGCTCTGTTTATCCATGAGTACCACCATATTTGCCGGATGCGAAACAACAAAAAAAAGCCGGCTGACATTACATTGATCGATTCGTTGATTATGGAAGGACTGGCAGAGCATATGGTGAAAGAAATATGCGGCGGGGACTATTTAGCTCCGTGGGTCAGCTATTATTCGCAGGAGGAACTTGAGGAGTGCTGGAATGCATATGTAGAGAAAAATTTGCATGCAAAAAAATATGAAAAGGAGCACGACCGTATCCTATTTGGCGAAAGGGGCTATCCGCCTTTGATCGGATATGCGATTGGTTATGAAATCATAAAACAATATAAAAAAAAATTTGTCTTATCTGAGAGTAATACTTTTACA
>JAGKQJ010000279.1 GCA_017898095.1 Bacillaceae bacterium Marseille-Q3522
TTGGAAAATCCCATCTAATCTTTGCTTGCAGGAGTAGGGTTCTTCTCTTTAAACATACAATGAAAAACTTTTCTGAAATTTCTTAATGGAATACTGCCCTTTTGCATATATATCCCTATTGTTTATCAAGTAATGCAAATTTTTTCTTAAGTGCTTCTTCGACCGCAGGCGGACAAAGATCTGATACATTGGCATTATATCGCGCAACTTCTTTAATAATACTGGAACTTAAAAATGAATATTGATTGTTTGTCATAATATAAAACGTTTCAATATTTTCATTAAGCTTGCGATTCATAGACGTAATTTGCATTTCGTATTCAAAATCCGATACGGCACGGAGACCGCGTATGATCGCATTTGCCCCGACTTTTTTTACATAATCGACCGTCAAACCCTGAAAGGAGTCCACTTTCACATTAGGAAGATGTTTTGTTACCTCTTTAATTAACGCGATCCTTTCTTCAACCGAAAAAAGCGGGTTTTTCGAAGAGTTATTCAATACAACAACATATATTTCTGTAAATACTTTGGCACCCCTTGTAATGATATCGATATGTCCATTTGTAATTGGATCAAAACTTCCCGGACAAACAGCTATGCTTGCCATGTTATTCCCTCCTTTCTGCGTACTCATACAGGGAAACGGCAGTAATCCCATAAACTTCCGTTTTTGTTTTTATAAACGAACCGATTTCTGCAGGCAATTCAATTGCTGTGCTATGCTCGCATACAACAACTCCCCCGGTTATTAACAAGCCTTCCTTGTTGATGATCCCTATAAGTTTTTCAATTTGTTGTGTTTTGTATGGAGGATCTAAAAAGATATAATGAAAATGAAGCTTTCTTTTTATAATTGCTTTTAATGCGCGCTCAGCATCGTTACGGTAGATTTCCGCTTTCTTCTCGAATTGACATGCCTTCACGTTCTCTTTAATGGTTAAGATCGCTTTTTTATCCCGGTCAACAAAAATAACTTTTTCAATGCCTCTGCTTAAAGCTTCAATCCCTAATCCGCCGCTTCCTGCAAATAAATCAAGTGCACATCCGTCTTGAAAGTAAGGACCGATCATGTTAAATATCGCTTCCTTCACTTTATCTGTCGTTGGTCTCGTTGAACTTCCGGGAACGGCCTTTAATAATCTCCCTTTTGCTTCACCTGAAACTACTCTCATCTTTCACCACCACATGATTCCAAAAAATACGTGCTACTATTCCTATTCTTTCCCATCCTACCACATTTTTTGATAAGCCGCTATATGCTCATGTACATCCGTTCGTTAAACTCCCGGTAATTGCCGGGCCAAAATAGTTCGCATTAAGTTCAAAAAATACTTTTCTGTATAGTATCTTTTGATAGTGACTCCGAAGTAATAATGAAAAAATGATTTTCTGTGTATAACTCCGTTTTTTGTGGAAATACTGAAATTAACAGCATCTATTCGAGGATGTTGTTGCCAACCGCGGAGAAGACTTACGTTTCCCCATAAGTTCTTCCTCCGGTTTCTCCTCTCCCTTTGCCTTCTTTTCCTGAATAAAGGAAATTAGAAGGAACCCTGCAAATGATTTTGCAGGGTCTTTTTTTTTTAAGAAAAAAAATAATGCAATCGTATATTACAATCCATGACCCCAACCATATCTCCGGCATCTGTTCATTTAAATTGTTAAATGGATTTCTTTGTCCTGCTCTTCAAGAATAATTTGAAAGATTGCTTTTAACCAGTCTCTATCGATATAAAAAGTATTGTCAAAGTGAAACAAAGGATTTTCAAGAACCCCGTAGCTTTCATCATTATACATAAAAATATTACGGTCAGGATAAAAGCGATAATGCTGATTTGTTTTTCTTACAATAATCGTATGTTGATCTTCTATGAATGTCGTTTCATAACCGATCTGTGCCAGCAACTGCATAAACGGATAATAATGATGACCATCTTTTATAAGGGTTGTAACAGAGTCACGCTTCCTATCATTTACGTAGACTACTTTATCTTGAAAATAATAAAGTGGTACATATGCCGCATCTGAAAGATTTCGCGTAAAATAGTTCGTTTGCATCCCTTTAAATGACGAAAAGCGGCTATCTAATTCCGAACTATCTATTGCCGCCTTTTCCTTTATGATAGAAGAAAGAAAGCTTGAAAATGACTCTCCTGGTAATTCTGATTTTATTTCTGCAAGAAGTTGTCTCCCTTTTTCCGTTACCGGTTCTTTCTGCAAAAATGCCGATGAAAATACATCAACAAGCAGCTGATCTTCATTTCCGGTAAATTTTTCTGAAAAGTAGTAACGGGTGAGTTCGTCCTCTATTTGTATGTTTCCTCCATTAGCCGGTATGATCAAGAGGCCATTTCCAGATACAGGATTCACGGAGTCTGTTACCACAATTGATTTCTTTGGAAAAACAGTTAATTCTGATAGTAAGTCTTTATGAAGCTCCTGTTTTGCTAACGTCTCATCTAAAAATAATTGCACGCCATTATCAAGTTTTTCTGCTTGTAAAACGCCCGGCTGCCAATAAAGACTTGGAGATTGTTCATTACCTTTAAAAACAAAATAATTAATATATGTAAATTTTTTTTGCGCTACGCTTGGAATGCCCGCTGCCCAGCTTCCCTGTCTGTTTACATTATCAACAATTTTTATGGTCGTATTAGAAACAGCCAGATTGGTCATGACAGTTGTCCATTCTGATAAAAAGAAAGCATTGTTTCCCCCAGACAATGGAATTTCGTACTGAAATTGCAGCATGCCATTTTCAGGATAATAGGCAGTTCCCATTTCGGTAGGAGTTTCGTTTCCTTGTTCATTTTGCACATATCTCCAGTTTTCGGATGTTTTTGGGATTATTACCTCATAGCCATTCTCATCCTTTAAGCCGGAGATTATTTGTGTAATCTTTAACCTATTCATCTCTGCAACGATTTGAAATGATTGTTCGATTTTGACTGAATCACCATCTTTTTCAGCATTCATTTTTGAATATGTATTCCACTGCCAAAAAAGTATGCTTGAAATCATTACGGATAATAGCAATAAACTAGAGAATGCTGTCTTCCACATACTAAATGCCCCTTCAAATCTTTCTAATTAACTATAGATTATCAAAAGAAGGGACGTTCGTCACACGTAATATATGAAAAAAATAAGAATAAACGTTTGTTTTATACAAAAATAGCACTAAAGTCACAGATAATTGCAGCTGTGTTAAAAATGTAACTTCACGGTCTACTCCCATGTTTTCTTTTTATCATTATACATGGTTCTTCTTCATTTTTAAAAAAAACCATCTCTCAATCAGTTTGAGAAATGGCATGTTGGTACTAAATCCCCATTTTATAATCATATTCTTTTGCCCGGTCTGGCCGGGAATTTTCATATTCGATTTTTAAAAATGGTTTATAG
>JAGKQJ010000027.1 GCA_017898095.1 Bacillaceae bacterium Marseille-Q3522
GTTATAAAGCATTGGCGGTTTTAGTGAAAGCGTTTGAACCCAATTAAGATTTGACGGGATCCGCGTTACAGGTATTATTTTTGATACGAATATCAAATTCCTGAAGTAGAGTAATGATCAATTTATAGCTTCTTACAATAGTAAAAATCTTTCCCCTATTCACATCACAAATATATAGTTTAACAATTTCCAACGATAGTGATATGATTTATCATAAAAGAGATAGAAATAAAAAGAGGGTGACATCATGGAATTATATGAAGCAATAAAAACGCGAAGAAGTATCGGAAAAGTAAAACAAGATAAAGTCCCGAAAGAGACAATTGAAAAGATCCTAGATACGGCTGTCTGGGCACCAAATCATTTTCGTACAGAACCATGGCGTTTTTTTGTCCTGCAAGGTGAAGGATTGGTTCAGCTTGGCAATGTATTGGCGGAGATCGTAAAGAGTACGATGGATGATCCGGAGACAGAAGAAAACAAAGCAAGAATAGAAAAAAATCAAAAAAACCCGTTACGTGCACCAGTTATCATTGCCGTTGGTGTGGAACCAAGCGACAAGCCGAGAGTCCTCGTGCAAGAAGAATTTGCTGCTGTCCATGCGGCTGTGCAAAATATGCTGTTGGCAGCACATGCGGAAGGACTTGGCGCTATTTGGAGAACAGGCGATATTTGCTACGACCGTAAAGTAGCAGATTTCTTCGGCCTTTCAGAAAATGGCCAGGTGATCGGTTTTGTTTACCTGGGTTACCCGGACATGACGGTCAAAGAGCCTAAGAAAACAAGCTTTGAAACATATACGAAGTGGATCGGCTGATTGGTGGCCGGCCCAGCTATTATAAGTTCAAAAGAATATAGACCAGGAAAAAAGCTCAAGTTCCCACTTGAGCTTTTTTCCATCGTATCTCATATTTTTTTGTCATATACTCCGTTCAATTTTTGAAAAGGTTGAAAGCGAAATTTTATGATATTTCTTTTTTACTCTCAAGAATGTCATTAATTTGATTTTTTAATATTTCTGCTTTCGGGCCAAAGATCGCTTGAATGCCGTTTCCGACTTCTAGAACTCCTTTTGCACCAAGTTCCTTTAATTGCTCGTGATTTACCTGTAATTTATTCTTTACACTAACACGTAATCTCGTAATACAGGCATCAATATTATTGATATTTTCTTCTCCCCCTAATGCCGCTAATACACTTAAGGCTTGCTTATTTGTACCTTTTTGTTCATAATCCTTTCGTGAATACAGTCGATTTGATTCTTCCGTACCGCGGCCTGGTGTAAGAAGATTCCATTTACTGATAGCGAAACGGAAGGTAAAGTAATAAATGACGGACATACACAGTCCTGTGAGAACAACAAGCCACCATGGTTCGCCGACACCCGGCAAAATACCGAATAAGGTAAAATCAATAATCCCTGCTCCGCCGGCATACCCTATTTGAACATCAAACAGATACATCAGCATAAAGGATAATCCGGCCATTAAACAATGAAAAACATATAGCAATGGTGCGACAAACAGAAACGTAAATTCAATCGGTTCTGTAATCCCGGTTAAAAAGGCCGTGCCGGTTGCCGTTAAAAGCAATCCTGCAACTGCCTTTTTGTTTTCCGGTTTCGCCATATGATACATTGCCAGGGCGACAGCAGGAAGACCAAACAGGATAAATGGGTATTTTCCAACCATAAAACGCCCTGCTGTAATATCAACAGCTGCGTTTACTTGTTTATCCGCCAGCTGTGCCATGTACATAGCCGTGTCCCCGGAAACGATTGAACCGGCTAACGTTGTATACGTTCCACCAACTTCAGAAAAACGAATCGGGATGTAGAAAATATGATGCAAACCAAATGGAATTAACGCCCGTTCAATCAATCCGTAAATGAACATGTAAAAAGGCGGTGTGTCCGTACCGGACAATTGATTGCCAATAAAGAAAATGAAATCTTGAATATGTGGCCATACAAACGCTAAAATTAATGCTAAAATAATCGACACACCTGCTGTCACAATAGGCACAAAGCGTTGTCCACCAAAGAAAGACAGCATTTCCGGCATTTGAAAATCATGAAATTTTTTATAAAGAGCCGCGGCAAGAAAGCCCATCATTATTCCGCCGAATACACCAATCTGTAAAGTGGGAATCCCTAATTCTAATGTATATCCCGGAGTCGATGCGTTTTCCGGGGTAATCCCTAAAACTATACCAATGACATAGTGCATGATAATATAACCAACAAATGCGGAAATACTAGCTCCTGCCTTTCCTCCTGTCCAGCTGCCGGCTATGCCGATGGCAAAAAGAACTCCGAGGTTTTTAAAAATCGCATTTCCGGCACCGGTTAAAAGCTTCGCAAAAGTTTGCCAACCGTTTGCTTCCAAGAAAGGTAAATAGTCGATCAAATAAGCGGACTGCAAGGCGATTCCGATTCCTAATAGCAATCCAGCAGCCGGCAACAAAGAAATAATCACCATAAAGGATTTTCCAATTCGTTGGAAGAATTCGAAATTAAAATACTTTTTCATTTATTTTTCCCCTTTCTTAATGAAAATGAATACTGATAAAATGAACATCCCTCTTTAATTTTACTGAATAACAAAATGTAAGCGCATAACTTCTGTTCTATTAAAACTGGGGAGCCATAGAGAAACTCCCTGATGGATACTTAGGATCAAAAATAATAAAGTGGCAGCCCTGCTATCATGAGGGTACAAATGAACGTGAGTAATGAATGAAAACAGTCAACTGAACATTATTTCAATTCAGGCCAATATTCTTTATTTGCTTCTATTAACGCATCTAATACTTCCCGTGCTTTCAAAGCGGAAATGACGGTCCGGTTTAACGTTAAAGCCTGCAAAGCTTTTTGGTAGGATCCTTCTAAATACGCCTCAACTGTTAATTTTTCATAAGCATATTGCCCCTCGATCAATCCTTTATAAAAAGTGGGAATTTCACCGACGGCAAAAGGCCTGGGACCATAATCGGTCAAACTTGCTGCAACCTCTATCATTGCATCATTTGGCAAATTTGCCACGATACCGTTATTTTTAACGATGACAATAAAGTGATCTCCTTTATTATAAGCAATGGATTCTGCTACAATAATAATAAACTCACCGTGTGCGTCATTATGGATCACATTGGAATCTTTTGCAGTACCGGCATTTACGACACGGTTACATTCAGCAAAGACACGCTTTTCGCGGCCGTCGATTACCTCATTTGCCCTGGTATAGGAAGGATCTAGTTTTTTCAAGACTTTATCCGGATAGAGATAATACTGTAAATACGTATTTGGTAAATAATCAGGAAAATCACGGACGATTTGTTCGACCATCGCATACGTTTCCAGCCAAGAAGCATCCCGCTGCTCATAGTCGGCAGGAAGAAAACCGCCTTCTAAAATTATTTTTCGTAGTTCAGGTAATACGTCCCGCCCCTCTTTATTATAAAGATGAGTGAACCAGCCGAAGTGATTTAAACCAAAATAAATTGGATCAAAGTCACGAGTATTCATATTAAGTATGCGGGCGTAAGAACGAAGTAAGTTTTCCGGTTGGTCACATATATTTAAAATACGCCTGTCTTCCGGAAAAACCCTTTGTAAAGCATCTGCGACAATGGCAGCAGGATTTGTGTAATTTAAGATCCAGGCTGTTTTTGTTTTACTGCGTACATCTTTGACAAGCTGAATCATATCACGGATCGATCTCATGCCGTAGGCAAAGCCTCCCGGACCGCATGTTTCCTGGCCGATTACGCCAAGCTGGAGCGGGATTTTCTCATCTTTTTCCCGCATTGCGTAGCCGCCGGTACGCATCTGTACAAAGACAAAGTCAAGATTGTCTTGAAAAGCTTCTTCTTTATCAGTTGTATAGGAAAATTCCAGTTCCGGATATTCTTCCTGAAAAAGTATTTTAGCAAATTCAGCAATTTGTTTTTGCCGTGCTTCATTTACATCAAGCATCACTAATCTTTTAAGTGGAAAGCTTTTTTGCCGCTTACAGAGGCTTTTTAATAACCCTGGTGTCCAAGTGCTGCCACCGCCGACAACTAATATATTGAATTTTTTCATTTGCTCAACTCCCAGTAGTATTGTCATCGCTTTCACTATCATGTTAACAAGGAAAAACCGCAAAAACAGAAAAATTTCATTTTATGAAACTTTTTTCGGGAATTTAGGGAATGTAATAAGAGATCGTTTTCTTTAAAATAGACAGTAGAGTTTTTTTATAAGGAAGTGCAGATGTGATGTATAATTTTTTAGCGAAGCTGTTAAATTTTATCGAATCCTCTACCGATCATACAGCTTCAGAAATTGTGATTGCCGAATATATTTTACGTAATGTACAAGAGATCCCACGCATGTCTATTTATGAAGTAGCTGCTGCCTGTCATACATCACCAGCTACGATTACCCGGTTTTGTAAACGCTTTGAGAACATCTCCTTTAAAGAACTAAAGGAGTATGCGAGAAATTTTATAGAATTTAATGACTCGGAAGTTCTCTTCCAGCAAATCGAATCGACGATTAAGGAGGATCAACTGTTTACTTATTTTTCAGAATTACAAACAGCATTGACAGAAACAATTGAATTGTTAGATCCGCGACAATTATTAGATGTTGTAAAGCAGATTCATCTTGCACCGAAAGTAACGTTTTTTGGCGTTACTTTTTCCCATCTCCTTGCCCGAAATGCGCAATTTAAATTTATGCGTCTCGGTAAGTATGCTTCTTCCTTAAGCAACCATGAAAATCAGTTGTCGGAAGCAAATTCGATGCAAAAGTCTGATTTAGCAATCGTGATTTCTTTTTCAGGCGAAACAAGATTCATTGTCAGGCTGGTAAAAGTACTGAAAGAAAGAGGAATCCCGATGATTGCGATCACCGGCAATGAAACTTCCTTTCTTGCTAACAATGCAAAGGATATTATTCTTGTCAGCAACCGGAAATTAAAATCATACAAATCTCCGATCATCGAAGAAATAAGTATGCTTAGTGTGATTAATTCGATTTACCTTGTATACTCGCTATTTGTTAAAAGAGCGGAATAACTTCCGTAGCGGATTTCGACTGAAAAAGGTTCTTTTTCTCCTCAAATACGATTAGTCCGATTCCTCCTAAAGCAGGAGATAAAATCAATCTGATAGCCAATGTAAAAGCGGACTCTCTGGAATACACTAATAAGTAAGGAGAAACAGGGAGGTGTTTGCGATGTATGCCGCTGATATATATGTAAATGAGAAACTTTATTTGAATGGCAGAAATAACAAGGTTATGACATACAGTCATAAATCGAGTTGGCTTATTAAGGAATATAATGATAACACGCAAAGTGGCGAGACAGCCGATTTAAGGCGGAGTGCCTAGCCGGATACGTGCTTTCTTCTTTATCAAATCAAAAAACGAGAATGACTAAATCCCCCCAGGTAATTCAAATAGAGAGACTCCTTTTAAAAAGAAAAATAATTTTTCAACAAACTTTTTAAAAGGAGTCAAACCGCCTTCCTATTTTCAATTTTAAAAATATTCAATCTCCGTTTCAGTCCAATTTTGTCCGTGAAAAATTCGTTTACACTCCTGCTGCTTCAACTGCTTTTTCACAGTGAATTTTCGTAGAGTCAAACAGCGGTAAAGCAGAGTCCTGTTGCTTAATCAATAATGGGATTTCTGTACAGCCGAGAATGATACCTTCCGCTCCGTTTTCGCCAAGGCGTTGAATAATTTTTTGGTATTTCTCTTTTGATGAAGGTAAAACATCTCCTTTACATAACTCTGCAAAAATAACTTCATGTATTGTTATCCTATCTTCTTCATTTGGAATCAGCACATCTATTCCGTATTTTTTCAGTAAATCCTTGTAAAAATCTTTTTCCATTGTATATCTTGTCCCAAGTAACCCGACTTTTTTTATGCCCTTTTCTTTAATTCTTGCGGCAATTGCGTCAACGATATGAATAAGAGGGATCGCAATAGCCTTTTTCACATCTTCTGCCATCAAATGCATCGTATTCGTACAGATTACGATCAGATCTGCCCCTGCTTGTTCCAGTGTTTTTGCAGCATTCACCATTTTTGCTGTTGCTTCTTGCCAGTGCCCTTGTTGCTGAAGTTCGACAACCTCCTGAAAATCAAACGAGTACATCAAACATTTTGCCGAATGCAGTTCCCCTTGTTTTTTCTGAACGAGTTCGTTTACGTAACGATAATAATCTGTTGTCGATTCCCAGCTTAGTCCACCAATAAGTCCAATAGTTTTCATCATCTTAACCTCTTCCTCTTAAATGTTAAAAATATTCTAACATGTTATACTGGACTATATTAGTACCAATAATAAAAAACTTTTATAGTACCAGAGTGTGAAAATTCTCTTAGAGAATATGTTGTAGTATTACAAATTACTTTCTATAGCAAATCTCAACCGGGAAACTTGTCTGCGTCTCTAGTAATTTTCCAGTGATAAGGGTCCCAATGAAATTGTTTAAAAAAGCTTAAAAAATTGGGTATAGGTGAGAAATCAACTTTAGAGATAAATTATTTGCTTCGCATAAGGCCGGTTTCTCACTAGAAAAGAGGAAAAGGAGATGAAAACCGATATGCTTTGGTTTCCAATTAATCGGCAGGATAAAAAAAACGTTACCCAGCAAGTATATGAGCAGATCAGGCGGAGTATTTTAAGTAAAGAATTGAAAGAAAAGCAGCGCTTGCCTTCCACTAGAGAACTTGCCGCGAATATTGGTGTTTCACGCAACACTGTTATCGAAGCATATGACCAACTTTTGTTTGAGGGATATTTAATCGTGAAGCCGCGATCCGGCACGTATGTTGCGGAAGGTGCCGCATTGAAAGTTACGGAAGAAACCGGTAATACAGAAACGCTCTTTCATGAACCATCCGCTGAGAAACCATCCGCGGCAAATGTGATTGATTTTCGTGCGGGAAATCCTGCTATGGATCATTTTCCGCGAAAAAAATGGGGGAAAATCGCAAGTGATATTTGTAAGGATGCAACGGATGAAGTTTTCGGCTATTCCAATCCTTTTGGAGAAGAAGCGCTGCGGAAAGTATTAGCATCTTATTTATCGCGAACCAGGGGAGTCCGTTGTCATCCAAAGCAAATTGTGATAACTTCCGGAGCAACACAAGGCTTGTTTCTCCTTACGATGCTATTGGCGAAAGATGGAAACTATGTGGCCGTAGAAGATCCGGTTACCGATGAAATGAGAACGATTTTTTCCTATGCGGGTGCAGAGGTAAGACCAATAAAAACGGATTCCTGGGGTATTGTTCCGGAAAAGCTGCCGCAAAAGGAGAAACCGGGCTTTGTGTTTGTGATCCCGTCCCATCAATTCCCTCTAGGGATCACCTTGCCGATTCAACGCCGTATCAAACTGGTGGAATATGCACGGCACATGAATTGTTATTTGATTGAGGATGATTATGATAGTGAGTTCACCTACGAAGGAACCCCCGTCTTTTCGATTCAGGGTCTGGAACAGGAAAGAGTCATTTATGTAGGAACTTTTAGTAAAATATTGTCTCCCGCATTAAGGGTCGGATATGTTATTTTACCGTACCCGCTTTTGGAAAAATTCCAGCAATTAAAATGGTTTTCAGACCGCCACACTTCATCATTGGAACAGCTTACGATGGCTCGTTTTATTGAAGAAGGTTTTTTAGACCAGCATGTCAGAAGAATGAAAAAAATCTATCAAAAACGGCGCAAGACACTGGTAAAAGCATTACAGAAAGCTTTTTCTGCGATAAATATTTTAGGACAGGCGGCCGGAATGCATTTAGTTGTCGAATTTCCCGGCATCGAATTTACAGAAGAAGTAATCGCGGCTGTGAAAAGACATTATGTTACCGTTTATCCTGTTGAACAATATGCGATGCAAAAAGGCTTTCATACCCGTCAAATTGTAATGGGCTATGGAAGCTTGCCGGAAGAAAAAATTATTGAAGGGGTACACCGATTGAAAAAAGCAATTACTCCGTTTGCAAAGATGAATTGAATGATCCTTTGATAAGGCTATGGAAGGCTGCGATCTCCCGAAAAGGGGATCTTCTTCACCTGATTCTTTTGCATTCAGTTAACAAAACAGAGATAAGACTAACGGAGCCCCTTCTCAAGTAATACTTAAGAGCGAATCATATCAACATGTGGAATCCCATCCTCCAAATAAACTTCTGAGATTGCCCGGAAGCCGAAGGAAGCATAAAAATGTTCCACATATTGTTGTGCTTGAATTTTAATCTTTTTTGCTTCAAGCTCATTTTCAAGAAAATCGAGTGCTCTTGTAAAAAGCTCTTTTGCCAAATGCCGGCCTCGATATTCTTTTTTGACGAGTACTCTTCCTATCGAAGCTTCTTCATAGATGGTATTATGTGGAAATATACGGGAATAAGCAATAATTTCATTACCATTTTGATAAAATAAATGATAGGCAGCCTGATCATAGTCATCCAATTCAAAGTAAGGACATTTTTGTTCCACAACAAATACAGTCATTCTCTCTTTAAGAATAGTATAGAGTTCATTTGTTGTTAATTGTTGAAAAGATTTTATCATCCAAGGCATAATAAGTTTTTCTCCTTTTTTTGTATTATCGAAAAATTTAAACTGTCTACTCCAACATGAATCGCTCTTTTTGTTATAATAAAAAATTAACATAGTATCCCGAAAAATCAAATAGTTCTTCATTTTAACATGTTGACAGAAGAAAACTTTTTCCAAGGGAAAGTGCAGTAAAATGAAATTTCACCTTACGGAGGGAGGTACACCTTTGAAAAAGATCTCTATAATCGGAATTATATCTTTTGCTGCTTGCATTTTATGGATGCTGGGTTTTGAATGGACGATTTTTGATTATTTTTATGCTCCACCGTCCGGTGTTGTGGAGCAACCTTCCGTTGCTTCTGCAGAGGAAAATGAAGATGAATGCCATATTGTTGCATTTGGCGATTCGTTAACGAGAGGTACAGGGGATGCAGAAGGAAAAGGTTACGCAGGATATGTAATGGACGAGCTGAAAGAAAAACAGCCGGATTTGCCTTTGTTCCTTCATAATTATGGTATTAAAGGACTGACTTCTTCCAAGCTGAGAGAACAAGTTGTGCAAAAAGAAGTACAACGCCAATTACAGCAGGCAAATCTTGTGTTTATATCGATTGGCGGAAATGATCTTTTTCAAGGAGGACAAACTCTCGCCCGGCCTGATATAAGCAAAGTTGATGTCGTCAAAGAAGCCTTTTTGACAAATTTATCTGAAATTTTGACTGTGATTCGATCTGTCAATAGGGACGCAACCGTTTATTTAATCGGGCTTTACAATCCATTCAGCGATTTTGACGATGTGCAGGTATCCTCGCAAATTATCCGTGATTGGAATTATGCAAGTGCAGAGTTGGCTGCCAATTTCGCCAAAATAGTATTTGTGCCAACCTTCGATATTTTTCAATTGAACGTAAATCACTATTTGTATAGCGACCATTTTCATCCAAATACGAGAGGCTATCAATTAATAGCGGAACGGTTGTCCTCTTTAATTGAGCTGGAAAAGGGGGAGCGGGGATAATGAGCAGGGAGACAACCTTGACTGTTTCGGGATTAACAAAAAAAATTGGTAAAAGAGAAATTATAAAAGGGATCGACTTTGCTTTAAAAAGCGGTGAGGTTTTCGGCTGTTTGGGTCCGAATGGAGCAGGGAAAACTACAACCATTCGTATGCTAGTCGGTTTAATTAAGCCGACATCAGGTTCGATTCGCATTTGCGGCTTTGATATAAGGAAGCAATTTACAGAAGCGATGCGGCATATCGGATGTATTGTCGAAAATCCTGAATTGTATCCATACTTAAGCGGTTGGGGAAATTTAAAATATTTTTCCAGAATGCTTCCCGATGCGGATGATGCCCGGATCATGGAGGTGGTAACGCCCGTCCGCTTAGAGGAGCGGATTCATGACCGTGTAAAATCTTATTCGTTAGGAATGAGACAGCGGCTCGGGATCGCCCAGGCACTGCTCGGTAGGCCGAAGGTATTAATATTAGATGAACCGACAAATGGTCTCGACCCGTCCGGAATTCGGGAAATGCGCCAAATTATTCGCTTTTTGGCCGAGAATGAAGGGCTTAGTGTCCTTGTATCAAGCCACTTATTAAGTGAAATTCAAATGATGTGTGACAGGGTTGCGATTATATTAAATAGCAAAGTTGTACATACACAGGCAGTACATGATTTGTTAGTGCAACAGGAAAGAATTGTATGGCGTTTTCAGCCGCTTCAAGAAGGAGTACAATTATTAAAAAAATGGACAGACCGTGTGAAGGTGGAGGAAGAGACGGTAGAAACACCATACATTGAGAATGAAGTTGAGAATGAAGTAGCGGAATGGAGCAAGAAGCTTGTCGAAGCAGGAATCAACTTAAAAGAGATGAATCGAAAAATTCCTTCATTAGAGGACTTATTTTTGCAAATAACGGAAGGAGAGTCCGGAGATTGATATATCTTGTCTTCAATGAACTGCTGAAGCTGGTGAAGAGTAAACGCATTTTCGTTATTGCCGTTATCATGGTGGTGTTAATCGTTATGTTCACATACGCACAATTTCAAGAAATCGAGAGCATCAAAAAACGAATTGGAAACATGGATTGGCGTTCCACTTTACAGCAGCAAATTGTAGATATGCAAAATCGCCTCGGTTCAAGCGGAATAACGGAAGAATTTCGCAATTAAAGTATTTTTTTATGGTAAATTTATCATTAACGGATTATTTAAAAGGAAGTCTTCCGCCAATCGAAGGAATGACGCTTGGCTTTTCCATGTCTGTATTAACGATTTGGGGAATCGCCGCCTTCATCATTGCCTTTGTTTGCTTTACCAGACGTGATGTTTATTAATCCTATCAGGTTATAAACGGAGAAATCATGTGCGTCAGCTTTTTGTTTCATTTTCTAAAAACGTAATTCATGAAGTGCTGTTAGCACCAAAAAACATCGAAAAGGTGCGCCAAACGGGGAAAGGAGAATTAGAGTTGACAAGGAAGTTATTTTACGAAGATGCTTACAGGAAGAGTTTTACAACTTCTATAGTGGCGGAAAATACAGATAAGAGCGGCCGTTTGTACGTTATACTGCAAGAGACAGCTTTTTATCCGACCGGGGGAGGGCAGCCTCACGATATTGGGACACTGAATGGTATTAGGGTCACGGACGTGGAAGAAACAGACGGCGAAATCCGCCATTATGTAGACAGTACGGTAGGAAAAATCGGGGAGCCCGTGCAGGGTGAAATAGACTGGGAGCGGCGTTTTGATCATATGCAGCAGCATGCCGGCCAGCATTTATTATCTGCTGCATTCGACAATGAATACGGCTATAAAACGATAAGCTTTCATCTTGGCAAAGAGGAAGTTTCGATTGATTTAGATGTAACAGATTGGAAGGAAGCCGAAATCGAAAATTCCGAACAAATTGTCAACAATATCATTTTGAAAAATCTTCCTATTGAGACAAAATGGGTGTCATCGCAAGAAGCAGAACGATACCCTTTAAGAAAAAAGCTTGCCGTTTTCGATCATATCCGCCTTGT
This sequence comes from Bacillaceae bacterium Marseille-Q3522, assembly GCA_017898095.1. Classification (GTDB taxonomy): domain Bacteria; phylum Bacillota; class Bacilli; order Bacillales; family Cytobacillaceae; genus JAGKQJ01. Next base: position 11,603 of record JAGKQJ010000027.1, read on the forward strand.
GATCGTACCGGAATTTGATTATAATGGCTGCGGCGGTACTCATCCGCAAACTACTGGCGAAGTAATCGCGATAAAAATTCTATATCTGGAGAGGCAGAAAAAGAAACTCCGTGTCCATTTTGTTTGCGGAAAGCGAATGTTAAAGCAATTTACCGCAAAGCAAAAAAATATCATGCAGCTCAGCCAATTATTAAGTGCTCCGGAAGAAGGTCTTTCGGAAGCAGTTCAACGCCTGTTGGACAAAGAGAAACAAACAGAAAAAGAGATCGGGGAATGGAAAGAAAAACTCCTGCAATATGAATCATCGGAACTTTTGCAAAAGAAAGATCATTTTATTGTTAGAAAAGTGTTTGCCAATCGTCCGATCCAGGAACTGCAAAAATTGGCACGCTTAATTGTTAGACAAGATGAAGAAATAACGGTATTCTTCGCTGCAGAAAATGAAAATCGGCTTCAGCTTGTCTGTGCATGCGGGGAATTGGTTCAGGTAAGTATGAAGCAGCTTGCGCAAATGATATTGCCGTTGATTGACGGAAAAGGAGGCGGAAATGATTTCTTTGCCCAGGGAGGCGGGAAACGCCTGCTTTCCGGAAGTCAAATAATAGCTAAACTTACAGAACATTATAAGACTTTATCAAAATAGCAGGGAGATAGGGAAAAATGCAAATTGTCATCACTATTTTACTATTTTTTATTACTTATGTTATTTCCGGTCTGATTTTTCATGCTGTTATCGGCTTATTTACAAAGAAAAATGGTATAGTCAAGGCTGGATTGAAAAATTTATTAACGTTTGATTCACGTTTTAAAAGAAGTAAAACGGAAACTATTGTCCGTGTTTTGGCTTCTCTTGCCGCAGTCGCTGCAGTGTTTTATTTTGTCAGATAGAGGGTCAAATGATATTCTGTAAATAGCTTTTACCTAATTAAAATGTTTTTTCTGTTATCATCATATTTTATTCAGTTGAGCAGTGCATATAAATAAGGATAGCAGGATTGAAGGTTATTACAATATTGAAAATATCAATAGAGGAAAGAAGTTTTCGAAAAAAATTTACTAAAATATCATCCTGTTATAGACAAGACTATCTTTTTATTGTTAATATATTAAAAAAAGGTTTTGGTGGTAATTATTATTGTCCAGTATATGGAATACACACCACGTAAAGGAGATGAAGGATATTGAAAGCTACAGGCGTTGTAAGAAAAGTAGATCAATTGGGACGGGTGGTTATCCCTAAGGAATTACGAGGAGTAATGGATATTAATATTAATGATAGTTTAGAAATTTTTACAGAAAACGAAAGTGTTATCTTACAAAAATACACACCAGTCAACCAATGTGCCGTGACAGAACAAATCGAAGACGACAATTTTAAAGTCGCAAAAGGGTCAATAGTTTTAAGTAAAGTCGGAGCAAAACTACTTGCAGAAGAAATAAAAGAAAAATTCCAACTGTAAAATACGATTTTTGCTTCATTTTATGAAAAAAACGATGGGGAAAAGTTTGCTTTCTCCCATCGTTTTTTTCGTATCGTACTGTCTTGAAGCGGCTGCTTCAATGAAGCAATGAGTCGTATTTTTTCAAAACGATTAAACTGGAAGAAAAATTGAAGCTTTAGAAAAGCAGAATCGCCTCAAAATATAATAAATAGTACATTCTTGCCCACTTCCGTATCCTTGAACCTTACACTGGCAACGATTACAAGAATACCGGCCAAAAAACAGCAAAATAATATTCTTTTCATATGATAGGATGATGTATAGGAATAAAGTAGCATGCTTTAGGTGAAAGGAGGGAGCAGAATGTATCCAGATGAGAAAGAACGAATCATTCAGGAATATGTCCCGGGAAAACAAATAACGCTGGCACATTTAATTGCCAATCCCAATCCGATCATCTATCAAAAATTGGGTCTTACAGAGGGAGCAAATGCAATAGGTATATTGACAATCACGCCAAGTGAGGCTTCGATCATTGCCAGTGACATTGCGACAAAATCCAGTAATGTACAAATAGGCTTTATTGACCGTTTTAGCGGTTCAGTCGTGATAACGGGAGATATTTCTTCCGTTGAAACAGCACTGGAGCAAATTGTGCGAACATTAGCGGCCATCCTCGATTTTGCTATACCAAAGATCACGAGAACATAAGAGGGACGATATGAAAGAACTTATTTTAATTGGAGCAACGGCATGCGGGAAAACGACCCTCTGTCAATCTTTGCATGGCATTGCGATAAACTATCATAAAACACAGGCTGTTGAATTTTTTGATGAAGCAATTGATACCCCGGGGGAATACATTGAAAACCGTCATTTCTACAGTGCGTTAAATGTCAGTGCGGCAGATGCAAATGTGATCGGCCTTGTTCAAAGTGTTACAGATGTTCAAAGCTATTTTCCGCCGATGTTTGCCTCCATGTTTGCCAAACCGGTTATCGGAATCATCACGAAAATAGATTTAGCAGAAGATGAGAAAAAAATTCGACAAGCTGAAAACTATTTGGCAGCGGCAGGAGTAGAACAAGTTTTTTCAATATCGGCTTTTGAAAATAAAGGAATTGTCCAGCTTCAAAACTATTTATCGCAGATTAAGGGGCAGTAATACCCCCACATCAAAAATGGAGCTGGAGATAATCTTTTTAGGTGGGGGAAACTGCCCGTGGGCAATTTCCAACCAGTTTTTCTCTCACCATGAAACTTGAAATCGAATTTGATAGTGGAATTTTTTCTTGAATTATGCTGCATTTTATGTTAAAATATAAGCAAATAAATCACTGGTGTAAAATTACCAAACAATGGTTTTTTACTTAAAAAGGAAACTGGTTGAATTCCAGTACTGTCCCCGCAACTGTGAGGCTGACGAAAACAGATATTCCACTGTAGTATCAATGTTACTATGGGAAGGGCTGTTAAAGGATGAAGCTGAGTCAGGAGACTTGCCGGTGATATGTTTTGCAGGGCTTTTCGGGTTGAAAAGGCACATGCGAGTGGATCAATAATATGATTATATTGTTATCAAAACTCCCATTTGCCCATCATAAGCGAATGAGAGTTTTTTTGCTATTTCAACAGTGAGTCCATTTTTAAAAACTAAAGTCAGAATAAAAGTACAAGCACTGGAGTTGGTTTGTCGGCCCATTTTATCCATTTGCTAGGAAATGTTAATATGCCAATGTTTAATGAGCTGCTTTAGAGACAACTTTCTAATGAATCACGGTATTTTTTCGGCGTAATTCCGTTAGCATTGCGAAAAACCTTACAGAAATAACTTGTTTGTGAAAAGCCTAGATTTTTGGCAATACTGTCGACAGACCAGTCAGATACTTTTAATAGCTCTTTTGCCTTTTCGATCTTTTTTTCATTCACATAATTGATAAAGTTAACACCTGTTTCTTTTTTAAACAATTTGCTGAAATAGTAAGGGCTTAAATAAATATAGTTAGCAACTTCATCTAGTGTTATTTGTTCATTTAAATGCTTGTCTATATATTTCAGCGCCTTTTTAATTTCTTTCTTATGATCGTTTTCCGGCTCTTCAGGTGAAGCAGTGTTTTCGCCGTATTTTAATTCCTGGCGGATGTAGTAATCGGAAATGATCGTCAGCAGCTCTGCTGATGAAACAACTTTTTTTCGTTTCACAAATGGGATTGATTGGTAGTTTTTTTGCAGATCCTTGTTGCCCTGCCATTTTGACAATTCTGTTTGAATTAAAGAGGGGCAATCATCATCTTCCAGGATGATTTGACCGCTTTGCAGAAAACCGGATAATTGATTTTTAAGAATAATAGGAACGGAGATATCAATAAGACCGGCGTGACAACGATAGATTAGCGGTTTTCCTGATTTGGAGGCTTCCAGCCCCCCGTATAAATCACATTTTTGGCATAATGTACGGTATTTCGGATTGGAACGGATTAATTGACAAAACGGTGTAAAATTGCAGTATTTCGTAACTTCTATTCCGTGAATATCTACAGCAACACAAGCAAGACCCGTAGCAGAAGCAAATTCATCCATTATTTTTTCGACCAGCTTTAGGTTCTTATCTTTGTATAGCATCACAGTTTGCCTTCCTTCCAAAATTTTCTTAATGAGATTGTTAAAAAGTTAACAAATAAGAAGCAAACAGAATATAGGAGAATGCAGCATTCACACTGGGCGTGGTTTGGCTTGTCATTTGGTGAACTTTAGAACTTCCTCATATAAGATTATTATATCAAATAGCACAAAATAGTCATAGCGCTTACACCTTCTTGTCCTTTTGATGACTAAATAATATTATTTTCCACTTTAAAGTAGAAATCACTATCCCGTGATGGAGAGTGATAACTTCCGTGAGGATAAAAAACTGACAGCAAGATTGTGATATTTTTTTCAATCTGTTGTCAGTTTTTTTCTATTTTTCGAACAATAATGTCATATTGTTTTTTTTTATACTTAAGTTGTGGCAGTCAGGCGAAGTAAAAAGGAGGGAATTTGATGCAGGAAGCATTAGGTTTAATAGAGACGAAAGGCCTGGTCGGAGCGATAGAAGCAGCTGATGCAATGGCAAAAGCGGCAAATGTCAGATTAATTGGTTACGAAAAAATCGGTTCAGGTCTCGTAACAGTAATGGTAAGGGGTGATGTTGGTGCAGTAAAGGCGGCTACGGAAGCCGGAGCCTCTGCCGGCAAAGCTGTCGGGGATGTTATTTCCACCCACGTAATTCCACGCCCTCATACCGATGTGGAGAAAATTCTACCTGTTTCGGTGAAAGAAGATGAGTAAGCAAAAAGAACTGATAGATGAAATTATGAACCAGGTAATCGCAAAAGTTGGAAAAGATCAAAAGAATGGAGGTAACAGCGATATGAGTAATCAGGCAAAGCAATTAACGGAGTTTGTTGGCACCGCTTTCGGTGACACGATCGGTCTTGTGATTGCCAATGTCGATGCAAGCTTGCTGGAATCGATGAATTTTGAAAAAGCATATCGGTCTATTGGAATTATCGGCGGGCGTACCGGAGCAGGTCCGCAAATAATGGCGGCAGATGAAGCGGTCAAAGCAACAAATACAGAAATCGTCAAAATAGAACTTCCCCGGGATACAAAGGGCGGTGCCGGACACGGGTCAATGATTATTTTCGGCGGAAGCGATGTTTCTGATGTAAAGCGGGCAGTTGAGGTTGCATTAAAAGAATTGGATCGCACTTTCGGCGATGTGTACGGCAATGAAGCAGGGCATATTGAATTGCAATATACCGCACGTGCCAGCTATGCCTTGAATAAAGCATTTAATGCCCCGATCGGCAAGGCGTTTGGCATCATTGTCGGCGCTCCTGCAGCAATTGGTGTCGTTATGGCTGATACGGCAGTAAAAGCGGCTAATGTGGACGTCGTCAGCTATTCTTCACCGGCACACGGAACGAGCTTCACGAACGAAGTTATTTTAACGATTTCAGGTGATTCCGGAGCGGTTCGCCAATCCGTTATTACGGCCCGTGAAGTCGGCAAGAAATTATTGTCCGGTTTAGGAGCAGAACCTGTCAGTGATCGTCCATCATATATTTGAACGGAGGAGGTATTCTAAGATGCAATCAAAAAGATTTGAAGTTTTAAAAAACAGACCGGTAAACCAGGACGGTTTTGTAAAGGAATGGATAGATGAAGGCTTAATTGCCATGGAAAGTCCAAACGACCCAAAACCAAGCATTAAAATCGTCAATGATGAAATTGTTGAGCTGGACGGAAAAAAGAAAGCTGATTTTGATTTAATTGATCATTTTATTGCAAAATACGGGATTAATAAAGAACATGCAGAAGAAGTTATCAAGATGGATTCTTGTGAACTGGCAAAAATGCTCGTTGATCCAAATGTCTCACGCCAGGAAATTATTTCGTTAACAACAGCGATGACTCCTGCGAAAATAGTCGATGTCGTCAGTCAAATGAATGTTGTGGAAATGATGATGGCGATGCAGAAAATGCGTTCGCGCAAGACACCGACAACACAGGCGCATGTAACTAACTTACGGGATAATCCTGTACAAATCGCTGCCGATGCTGCAGAGGGCGCATATCGCGGATTTGATGAAATGGAATCAACGGTTGCGGTTGTCCGCTATGCACCATTTAATGCTTTAAGCATTTTAGTGGGCGGGCAAACAGGCCGCGGCGGCGTGTTAACCCAATGTTCATTGGAAGAAGCAATGGAGCTTGAGCTCGGAATGAGAGGGCTGACCGCCTATGCGGAAACGATTTCTGTATATGGAACGGAAAATGTCTTTACCGATGGCGATGATACACCGTGGTCAAAAGGATTTTTAGCATCTGCTTATGCATCACGCGGCTCGAAAATGCGCTTTACTTCCGGAACAGGTTCTGAAGTGCAAATGGGGTATGCAGAAGGAAAATCCATGCTGTACCTGGAAGCAAGGTGCATCTTTATTTCTAAAGCTGCCGGCGTTCAAGGATTGCAAAACGGCTCCATTAGCTGTATCGGTATTCCTGGGGCAGTTCCATCCGGTATCCGTGCTGTTTTAGCCGAAAATTTAATAACGGTGATGCTTGATTTGGAAGTTGCTTCCGGAAATGACCAAACGTTTTCTCATTCCGATATTCGTAGAACGGCACGGTTATTAATGCAATTTCTGCCGGGAACGGACTTTATATCATCAGGCTACAGTGCCGTACCAAACTATGACAATATGTTTGCCGGCTCTAACTTTGATGCGGAAGATTTTGATGATTACAACGTTTTACAACGTGATTTGAAGGTTGACGGAGGCTTAAAGCCGGTAACGGAAGAAGAGGTAGTAAAAGTCCGCAGAAAAGCTGCAAAGGCGATTCAGGCAGTATTTGATAAATTAGGTTTGCCGCCAATTACGGATGAAGAAGTAGAAGCAGCTACTTATGCACACGGCAGTAAGGATATGCCGGAAAGAAATATGGTCGAAGACATTAAAGGTGCTGCAGACATGATGAACCGCGGCATTACCGGATTGGATGTTGTAAAAGCACTTGCAGAAAGCGGATTTGAAGACATCGCCCAAAACGTACTTAACCTATTAAAGCAACGAATCTCCGGTGATTATTTACACACAGCTTCAATAATTGATAAAGATTGGAATGTTATAAGTGCTATAAATGATGTGAATGATTATGCCGGACCGGGCACAGGTTACCGCCTTGATGGCGAACGCTGGGAAGAAGTTAAAAATATTCCTGCGGCGCTAGATGCCAATGAAATCGAGTAAGGGAGGGTAAAAACATGGCTGAAATAAATGAAAAAATTCTTCGCAGTATCATCGAAGAAGTTCTTGGAGAAATGCAGGCAAAAGAGAAAACTGTTTCTTTTCAGGCAGCTGATGTAAAAGAAACGGATGACCATTTTTTAACAGAAATTGGCGAAGCAAAACCAGGTACTAGTAAAGATGAAGTAGTAATCGCGGTTGGACCGGCATTCGGGAAATATCAACACGTAAATATTGTTGGTGTTCCGCACAAAAAGATATTACGGGAAATCATTGCCGGGATTGAAGAAGAAGGCTTAAAGGCCCGCGTCATCCGTGTTTTCCGTTCATCAGACGTCGCTTTTATGTCCGTTGAAGGCGATCATTTGAGCGGTTCCGGAATTTCCATCGGCGTTCAGTCAAAAGGGACGGCGTTGATTCATCAAAAAGATTTGCAGCCTTTATCCAATCTGGAGCTGTTCCCGCAAGCACCATTAATAGATTTAGAAACTTATCGGGCAATTGGAAGAAATGCAGCAAAATATGCAAAAGCAGAGTCACCGAATCCGGTACCGACAGTAAATGACCAAATGGCACGCCCTAAGTTTCAGGCAAAGTCTGCTCTGCTTCATATTAAAGAAACAAAGCATGTTGTAACCGGGAAAAAAGCAGTCGAATTAAAAGTAAATCTATCGTGAGGTGAACATGATGAACCAGGAAGCAATTGAGCAAATGATCCGGGATATATTGCAGGAAGCAAATACAACGAAACGACCGGCAGCGGTGACAGAAAGTAAAACTTCCGGTGCCAGTGTTACCACAAAAGATTATCCTTTATCAAACAAGCGTCCGGAGCTTGTCAAGACCTTCTCCAATAAATCGCTTGATGATATTACATTAGACCGGGTTATAAGTGGAGAGATAAAACCGGTAGACGTCCGGATAACGCCGGAAACATTGAAGCTTCAGGCGCAAATCGCCGAAGATGCCGGCCGTCCGATGTTAGCACAAAATTTTGGAAGGGCAGCAGAATTAACGGCCGTTCCTGATGAGAGAATATTAGATATCTATAACGCATTGCGGCCATACCGTTCTTCGCAAGAAGAATTGCTGCAAATCGCTAATGAATTAGAAACAAAATATAAAGCTGTTATTTGTGCCAATTTTGTCCGGGAAGCAGCTGAACTTTATAAAGTACGGAAAAAATTAAAAGGTGATAACTAAAATACGTGTTCAAAAGTTAGCAGAGGAATAACAGCAGGCACCTGTGTTCGCTGTTTATCATTTGCTGGCTTTTGAAACAACATTTAAAGAAATGTGGTGAAAAAATGCAATATATTGCAGGAGTTGATATAGGCAATTCCACCACGGAAGTAGCATTAGCAAAAGTGTTAGAAAATGGTTCAATACAATTTCTGACAAGTTCCATTGTCGGAACAACCGGAATAAAAGGGACAAAACAAAATATTCATGGAATCTACCAGGCTATCATTCAAGCTCTTGATAAAGCAGGATTAGCAAAAAACGACTTGGCTATGATCCGCGTCAATGAGGCGACTCCGGTTATCGGTGATGTCGCGATGGAGACGATTACGGAAACGATCATTACCGAATCAACAATGATTGGTCATAATCCGCGGACGCCGGGCGGAATTGGATTGGGAATAGGGAAAACAGTCTTACTTTCAGATTTATCCGCACAACCAACTTCCGAATCATATGTCGTTGTCGTGCCAAAAACAATCGATTTTGCGGATGCGGCAAAGCAGGTAAATCAGGCAGTTCAATCCGGATATAAGGTTACCGGTGCGATTTTACAAGGGGATGACGGCGTTTTAGTCCATAACCGCCTGGAAAAGAAGATCCCTATTGTCGATGAGGTCGGCTATATTGATAAAGTCCCGCTTCACATGCTTGCTGCTGTTGAAGTAGCAGAACCGGGAAGAGTGATCGAAACGTTATCAAATCCTTACGGGATTGCTACCGTGTTTCAGCTTACAGCAGAAGAAACAAAGAACGTCATTCCGGTGGCGCGCGCACTGATTGGCAACCGTTCTGCAGTAATCGTCAAAACACCAAAGGGAGATGTGCAGGCGCGGACGATTCCCGCAGGTCATCTCGAACTCGTCTGCGGCGACCGCATCTTGCGTGTAAATGTAGCAGACGGTGCGGAAAAAATAATGAATGCTCTTCATTCACTTGACCACCTTGATAATGCGACCGGAGAAACAGGCACAAATATCGGCGGGATGCTCGAAAAAGTACGGCTGACGATGGCAAAACTCACTGATAAAAAACCGGGTGACATATATATCCAGGATTTGCTTGCGGTTGATACATTTGTACCGGTAAGTGTGAAAGGCGGATTAGCTGGAGAATTTTCCATGGAACAGGTCGTTGGCATTGCTTCCATGGTGAAATCGGATCATTTACAAATGGAAGCAATCGCGAAAGAAGTGGAAGCTGCTTTTCATGTCCCTGTAAAAATTGGCGGTGCCGAAGCGGAATCTGCGATATTAGGGGCATTGACAACACCAGGTACGAATACTCCTTTAGCTGTGCTTGATTTAGGAGCAGGTTCCACGGATGCATCTATCATTAATAACAAAGGTGAAATCTTTGCAACACACTTAGCAGGTGCCGGCGATATGGTGACGATGATTATTAATTCCGAAGCGGGATTGGAAGACCGGTACTTGGCGGAAGATATAAAAAAATATCCGTTAGCGAAAGTCGAAAGCATGTTTCATATCCGTCATGAAGACGGTAGCGTGCAATTTTTCGAACAGCCTCTATCGCCTGATCTGTTCGCAAAGGTTGTCATTGTAAAAGAAGACGGGTATATCGCAGTTCCGGGGGACCAATCGATCGAAAAACTAAAAATGATCCGCCGTTCGGCAAAAGAGCGTGTATTTGTGACGAATGCACTAAGGGCATTAAAATCAGTAAGCCCGACCGGAAATATCCGTGATATTCCATTTGTCGTCATTGTAGGCGGCTCTGCACTTGATTTTGAAATTCCACAGCTAATCACAGATGCACTATCTCATTATGCATTAGTTGCAGGACGCGGTAATGTCCGTGGAAGTGAAGGCCCGCGTAATGCAGTGGCAACGGGCTTAATTCTTTCCATGGCAAGAGGGGATCAAACATGAGTGCAAATGCGGAAAAACCGGCAATTCACGTAAAAATAAGTGAGAGCTTACCAGATCAAATCTATTTGCCTGTTTTGCAGGGGATAGAAGAAGAAAGCATTCCTTACCGGCTTGAAGTTTCCAGTATAAATGAAACTGTAGATGAAGCATACGAGGCTTCACGTGCTTCGATTCTTTCCGTCGGAATTGCCATCGGGGAAAATGAAGTAGTCGTTCATTATAAGCATTTGCCTGTTGATAAGCCGCTTTTTGCAGTGCGGAGAGTCCAGACGCAAACAAAGGAACTTCTGCGGAATCTCGGTGTAAATGCCGCCCGGTTGGTAAAAGGTGTTCCTTTTAAAAAAATAGGATAAAACGATATAAGTGTGTCTTCGAAAAGTGTACGAAAATATTTTCAGCTTTTGAAATACCTCTTTGAAAGTTTTGTCCTTCTTCCCTTATAGGAGGTGATGGAGTGAATCAAGCAATTGGAATGATTGAAATCGAAGGTTTAGCTTCCGCTATTACGATCGCTGATACGATGGCAAAGGTAGCGAACGTAAAAACGATTGGAATGGAAAGGGCGAGAGGATTTGGCTGGAACACAATTAAATTGGAAGGAGATGTAGCTGCTGTAGAAGCTGCTATTAAAGCAGGGGAAGCAGCAGCAAAAGATTTGGGAAAATTTATTTCGCAAAAAGTCATTCCACGTCCATCCGAAAGTGTCAGCAGCATTTTCTTCGCTCCAAAGTGCACAAAAGCACAAGAAAAGCAGGAGACAGGGAAAGAAACTGTTCAAGATGAGCTCATTCATGATCAGCAGGAAAGGGCTGAACTGCAGCATGAACCTGACGCAGAAATAAGTGAACAAGAAAATCCGGAAAAGGAACAGGAAGAGATAGAACCAACCTGCAATTTATGTCATGACCCGGAATGCAAGCGGAAGAAAGGCGACCCACGCTCCGACTGTATCCATTTTGAGGAATTAAATAAGAAAAACAAAGATAAAAAATGAAGTTTCAAAGGTTTGGCCTATAAAACAAATAAATAAGGACATATCTTTCAAAAATAGGAGCAAAAATTCGCAGAATGAGGACATAAAATACAAAAACGAGGACAAAAGTCTGAAATACCTGCGTTTTTGACCCCGGGCGAGGCAAAAAAAATTAAATCATGAAAGAATTTTATAGGAGGAAGTCAAAATGAATAACGCATTAGGAATGATTGAAACAAAAGGATTGGTAGGTGCGATTGAAGCCGCCGATGCAATGGTAAAAGCCGCAAATGTTACGTTAATTGGTTATGAAAAAATTGGTTCTGGACTCGTAACCGTAATGGTACGTGGTGATGTAGGTGCAGTCAAAGCAGCTACTGATGCCGGGGCTGCCGCAGCGGATAAAGTGGGAGAGGTTAAATCGATTCATGTTATTCCCCGCCCTCATACGGATGTGGAAGCATTATTACCAAAAGGTGTGTAATAAATGGAACAAGAACAACTAAAGACATTCATTAAAGGCATCATTGTAAAAGTAATTCGCGAAATGCCGATTCCGGTCGGCATTTCGAACCGTCACCTTCACTTAACAGAGTCTGACTACGGGAAATTATTCCCGAATCAAGCGCTGACTGTGAAAAAAATGCTGAAACAGCCGGGAGAATTTGCTGCCGAACAAACGGTTACTGTTGTCGGACCAAAAGGCAAAATCGAAAGGGTCCGTATCCTCGGCCCGTTTCGCAAGCAATCACAGGTGGAGTTGTCACTGACCGACGCCAGACATCTTGGTTTGAAAGTTCCGATCCGCTTATCGGGTGACCTTGCCGGAACACCGGGAATTAAACTTGTTTCTAAAGATGGCGAACTGGAATTACCGCAAGGAGCAATCGTTGCCAAAAGACATATTCATATGTCACCGGCAGAAGCAAAATTGTTTGGCGTCAAAAATGGCGATGACGTTTCCGTAAAATTAAATACAGAGACAAGATCGGTTATTTTCGATCATTGTACGATTCGCGTTAAGGAGAAAATGGTGCTGGAAATGCATATCGATACCGATGAAGCAAATGCAGCAAACGCAGGATCAAAAACGACTGCTACGATTATAAATAAGTGTTCAAAAGTTAACGAATGAGAAGCAAGAAGGTCAGACAGAAGTCGGAAGCCGGTATTGTTTCTTCAAAATCTGACGTCTGGTCTTCTGCCTCTGTTTGATAACTTTTTGAACATCTTCTATAAGGAAATAACTCCAAACGGAACAGAGTTAGGAGCTGTGCAGATGTATGAAAAAATTATTCAAGAAGTTATTCGCCGTTTACACAATCGTGCAAAAAGCGAGCTGACACTTTCCGTATATGACACGGATCTTCACTTAACAGAGCATCTGTTTCTCGAATATGCGTCAATCCATTTACAAGATGTGGATGCCGGCTTTTTTCTGCGCTTTTTAAATACGGCAAATGTAGACGATTGGACGGTTTGGATTCGAAAGGCCATCATCTACGGAGTAGAGATCAGCTTTACACTTGTGAATGTAATGGAACAGGCAATTCCTTTTCAACAGCTTATTGGATATCCTTTTCGATTTTATACGAAAGCAGGGGAGAGAGTCGTCTATTTACCGGGGAAAGTCATCAGCTACCGTCAAATTGCGATGCTGCCGCAACAGGCAGGACTTATCCTTGGATCTGATCAGTTATTAACCCCGTTAGCGAGGGATGAGTTGGAAAAACACCATAGGAAATGGATCGAAAGGTTGTGAAAAGATGTATATGGCAAAAGTAGTCGGCAGCATTGTGGCAACAAAGAAAGAAGAATCGTTGACAGGTAAAAAACTGATGATTGTCCAACCCATTAACTCGAAGCAGCAGCCTATCCGCGACGAAGAAGTTGCCGCGGATTTTGTAGGTGCGGGAATGGGCGAATATGTGCTTGTTGCGCGCGGAAGTTCTGCCAGAGTCATTTTCGAGCAGCCAAATACATCCATTGATGCTGCGATTATCGGGATTATTGATAGCTTTGATACATGAAAGGCGGGATCAACATGAGTATTTATACGAAAAAAGGCGATAAAGGCTCCACCTCCTTGTATGACGGGGTGCGTGTAAAAAAATACGATCTCCGCGTCGATACGTACGGTACTTTTGATGAATTAAACGCGCAAATTAGTGTAGCAGCAAAATTCGTGACTTCAGAAAATAATCGTCAGCTGCTGGAAAAGATTGAGTACAATATTTTTTATCTTTGTGCTGAACTAGCGACAGAAAAAGAGCCCGATGCCGGCACAATCATCATTGAAGAAAAAGATGTACGTATGCTCGAAACTGAAATTGATCGTATCATGAAGGCTTTGCCGAAGGTGAACAGTTTTATTTTGCCTGGACAAAGCAAGGCAGCAGCTTTTCTCCATGTCGCCCGCACGGTTACGCGGCGTGGGGAACGCCTGTTAACAAGATTAGCGGAACAAATAGCGGTTCGCCCGGTCATCTCACAATTTGTGAACCGCTTATCAGATTTTTTTTATGCGATGGCACGTGAGGAGGATACCAGACAAATGCTGGATGAAACCGTTAAGAAAGTAGTAAAAAGATATATGGAGCAGCAACCGCAGGCGGAAGTTGCTTCAACACCTTTTCTCGAAATGCTCCATGCAGCAATCGAAGAAGCAGAACGTATCCATGTACCTGTCACCGTCGCAATCGTAGATGATGCAGGAAATCTGATCCTTACTTACCGGATGCCGCAAGCTCTATTAGTCAGTGTAAAAGTAGCTCCAAAAAAAGCATATACAGCAGTCGCCATGCAAACAGCCACCCATGAATTAACACCGTTGGTGCAGCCGGAACAAGAGCTGTATCAGTTAGAAGCAGCAGGAGACGGCAAGCTTGTCACATTTGGAGGCGGATTTCCGATCAAACAAAACGGGAAGCTGATTGGCGGATTAGGAATTAGCGGCGGCGCCGTTGAGGAAGATATGCAAATCGGTCGTTATGCATTATCTATTTTAGAAAAGAGGTAAACAAGATGGATGTAAAAGAATTAGAAACATTAGTAAAAAAAATCGTATTCGAAAAAATCGGCACTGAACAGCCTGAAAGCAAGCAAATCAATGCGAATCAAAATGGGAGCGGCGTATTTGATACTGTCGATGACGCTATTGCACATGCCGTAGAAGCACAAAAAAAATATGCCGACAAATCCCTGCAGGTCAGAAAGGAAGTTGTTGCGGCAATTCGCAAAAATTTGCTTCCATATATAGAAGAAATGTCAAAACGCACCGTAGAAGAAACCGGTATGGGTGTTGTGGAGGATAAGATTATTAAAAACAGATTATCGATTTTAAACACTCCCGGTGTCGAAGACTTGGTAACAGAAGTGGAAACCGGCGATAACGGTATGACACTGTATGAATTGTCTCCATATGGTGTGATCGGTGCCGTTGCCCCAAGTACAAATCCGACAGGAACATTAATTTGTAACACAATCGGGATGCTTGCCGCAGGAAATGCCGTTTTTTACAGCCCGCATCCGGGAGCAAAAAATATTACGATATGGCTGATCAATAAATTAAATACAATCGTCCGCGACGCTTGCGGCATCGATAACCTCGTTGTAACAGTTGCCAAGCCGTCTATTGAAGCAGCAAAAGCAATGATGGTGCATCCTGATGTACCTTTACTAGTTGTGACCGGCGGTCCCGGTGTCGTTAAACAGGCGATGTCAAGCGGGAAAAAAGTAATTGGCGCAGGTGCAGGAAATCCTCCATCCATTGTCGATGAAACAGCAAATATTGAAAAAGCAGCCGCTGATATCGTTGCCGGCGCTTCTTTTGATAATAATATCTTATGTATTGCCGAAAAAAGCGTCGTTGCTGTTGACAGCATTGCCGATTATCTGATTTTTAATATGGAAAAAGCGGGCGCACTATTAATTAAAGACCCGGCTGATATCGCAAAATTAGAAAAAGTCGCGATTGCCGCCAACGGAAATACGAATAAAAAATTTGTCGGCAAAAGCCCGAATGTGATCCTGGAAGCAGCGGGAATTCCATGCGACTGCAAACCAAAGTTAATTATTTGTGAAACAGCAAAAGAGCATCCATTCGCCATGGTTGAATTATTAATGCCGATTTTACCGATTGTCCGTGTCCCTGATTTTGATACCGCCTTAGCTGCAGCTCTGGAAATCGAACACGGCCTGCATCATACTGCAACAATGCATTCACAAAACATCGGCCGTCTTAATAAAGCAGCAAAAGCGTTTCAGACATCCATTTTTGTTAAAAACGGACCTTCCTTTGCCGGCATAGGTGTTGGCGGCCAGGGAAGTACCACCTTTACGATTGCAACACCGACAGGGGAAGGGACAACCTCTGCCCGCCACTTTGCCCGCCGGCGCCGCTGTGCATTAACGGACGGATTCTCCATACGTTAAGGAGGCATTAAGATGGATACTTTTCAAATAAAAACAGCAATTTACAGCGGCAGTAACAGCTTAGAACGCTTATCATCCATCAAGAATAAAAAAATATGGATTATTTGCGACAAATTTTTAGTGGAAAGCAAAGGGTTGGTTACTTTGCTTTCCTATCTTGATGATTCCAATACAGTTAAGGTTTTTAGTGATATTGTCCCGGATCCGCCGATTGGAACGATCGCAAAAGGTGTCGGGGAGGCGGAGCGAATCCAGCCGGAAATCATGATTGCTTTTGGAGGAGGTTCAGCGATTGATACCGCGAAAGGAATCATGCTTTTTGCTAAAAAAGGAAACGTACAAATTGGAAAGCTGATCGCCATCCCGACAACAAGCGGCACCGGTTCGGAGGTAACGGCAGCTTCGGTAATTACAGATCCGAAAACAAAAGTGAAATACCCGTTATTTTTAGAGGAGCTTATACCGGATGAAGCGATTCTCGATCCGGGATTAGTGGTCTCTGTTCCGGCAAAGATAACGGCTAATACAGGGATGGATGTGCTTACGCACGCATTAGAAGCTTATGTATCAACAAAAGCAACCTTGTATACCGATGCCTTTGCAGAAAAAGCGGCCAGGCTTGTTCTGAAGTATTTAGTCAAATGCTATCAGGACGGCGGTGATTTAATCAGTCGGGAAAGGATGCATATTGCTTCCAATATGGCTGGTCTCGCATTCAGCCAGGCAAATTTAGGTCTTAATCATAGTATTGCCCATCAGTTAGGAGCGCATTTTCATATTCCGCATGGACTCGCAAACGCAATGCTGCTGCGTGGGGTCATTACGTTTAATGCCGAAAATTGTACCGGTGCCCGTCATAAATATGCTGAGATTGCCAGACTCTGCGGACTTTCTCCGCATCATTTCAATGATAGAATGGCAGTCTCCCAGTTAATGAATAAGATTGATGACATGATGGATGAAATGAACATGGCTAAAACATTAACAGAATGCGGAATTGAAAAAGATGCGGTAGCACATGCATGCTGTCAAATTGCAGAAAACGCCTTAAATGATGCCTGTTATCCGACAAATCCGGTGCACGCTGCCGCGAGTCAGATTGAAAAGATTATAAAAAAGATCATTTAAGAGAGGAGTTGTAAGATGGCTGCTCTTATTGGACTTGCCAAAAGCCCTTTTTTTAGAAAATGATAGGTGGAGCCGCCGTGAATGTCCGCTCTTGAAAAGAGGAGGAAGCGAAATGTCTGCATATATTGCTGAATTTATTGGAACGATGCTGCTTATTATGTTTGGTGCCGGTTTATTGGCCGGATTGACGTTAAATAAAACACTTAATCAAGGTGCCAACTGGGTGATTGTCAGTTTCGGCTGGGGTTTTGCCGTTATGATCGGGATCTATGCCGCCGGGATGTTCAGCGGCGCGCATTTAAATCCGGCATTAACAATTGCCTTCGCCGTGAATGGCTCTTTTCCCTGGGGTGATGTTATCCCCTATATTATCGCACAAACACTAGGTGCTTTTGTCGGAGCGGCAATTGTTATCCTGCATTACTATCCGCATTTCCAAGCAACACCAAAAGAAGTAGATACACATGGAATTTTCTCAACAGGACCGGCAATCAGGAATGCGCCATTTAATCTTATCAGTGAAACAGTCGCAACGTTCACGTTTACGTTTTCTTTATTATTAATCGGTGTCAATAAATTTTCTGAAGGGCTGAACCCCTTCATTGTTGGGCTTCTTATCGTAGCAATCGGCATGTCATTCGGTCCGACAACGGGATATGCGATTAACCCTGCCCGGGATTTTGGACCGCGGTTAGCCTACTTTTTACTGCCGGTACCAAATAAGAGTAGTGCAGATTGGGGATATGCATGGATTCCAATCGTTGGACCGATCGTTGGTGCACTGCTGGCAGTCGGCTTGCATGCTATCGTGATGTAAGCGTCCACGTATCGATAATAATTAAAGCGAAAACAATATATAAGACAGAGTTTT
This sequence comes from Bacillaceae bacterium Marseille-Q3522, assembly GCA_017898095.1. Taxonomy (GTDB): domain Bacteria; phylum Bacillota; class Bacilli; order Bacillales; family Cytobacillaceae; genus JAGKQJ01. The sequence goes on from JAGKQJ010000027.1 coordinate 29,380, forward strand.
TATTTATAGAAAGTGGAAAAAGAGGGAATTTTAAATAGTGAACTATGTTAGAGGTGAAAAATTTGAGTAAAATAATGTCCATTAACGCCGGAAGCTCTTCATTGAAATTTGAACTATTTGAAATGCCCTCTGAGAAAGTAATCGTAAAGGGTATTTTTGAAAGAATCGGCTTTTCTGATGTATTATTTTCCATGAAATTCCAGGAAAATAAAGTAAACGAAACAATAAAAATAAAAACACATTTAGAAGCGGTCCATTTTTTATTGGAACGGTTACTTAATGATCATATAATTGGCAGTCTGGAGGAAATTACCGGTGTCGGCCACCGTGTTGCCCACGGAGGTGAATATTTTCCTGAATCCACTATTGTGGATGATGATGTGATTGCAAAAATAGATAAATTAGCGGATTTTGCCCCGCTGCATAATCCGGCAAATTTAATTGGAATAAAAGCGATAAAGAAATTGTTGCCGGATGCTGTTTCCGTAGTTGTATTTGATACGTCCTTTCATCAAACTTTACCGGAAGAAAATTACCTGTTTCCGATTCCATATAATTATTATAAGAATTACCGGATTCGTAAATACGGCTTCCATGGAACCAGTCATAAATACGTTGCCGGCAAAACAGCGGAATTATTGAAAAAACCGCTGAAAGATCTGCGGATTATCACTTGCCATCTCGGCAACGGTGCAAGCATATGTGCAGTCGATAAAGGTAAATCAGTGAATACCTCAATGGGATTTACACCAAATGCCGGTTTTATGATGGGAACAAGAACGGGAACCATTGAACCATTTATCATCCCCTATATCATGGAGAAAACCGGAAGGTCGTTATCGGAAGTGCTAAATGAATTCAACCGTAATTCAGGATTATTAGGAGTATCAGGACTGTCCCACGATATCAGAGAACTGGATAACGGCGCGAAGCAGGGAAATAAACGGGCGATCCTTGCACTGAAAATGTTTACAAACAGCATTGCGGAATACATTGCCGCTTTCATGACAACGATGGGTGGTGCGGATGCCATTACTTTTACAGCCGGGATTGGCGAAAACTCCGCATTGGTGCGCGAACAAATTCTCAACCGGCTGCACTTTTTAGGAATAAGCTTTGACCGGGAGAAAAACAAAAACAATGACTCGCTTATTTCCGGTCCGCAATCAGCGATTCCGGTATGTGTCATTCCAACAAATGAGGAACTGATGATCGCCCGTGATGTATATAAATTAACGAAAACATATGTACAAAACTGACAGAATAACTAGGATAGGCTACTTTTATAAAAAATGAAGTGGATATACAGAAGACTTAAAAAATATAAAAAATATAAAAATAGAAGCAGCGGTAATCAGTCCGCTGCTTCAAAATTTATACCTAAGAGAATAAGGAGGTTGATGGGTCAATGAAATAAAAAGAAAAAGTTTATCCAATCTCTTCAGGAAGAATAATGTTAATTCCATTTGCAAGATGTCTAGTCCTAAAAGTGAATTTTAAATCATCTTCTTCTTCTGGAATTGTAAATACTATAACCGCTTTTACATATCCATTTTTGTCGGTTATTTTACCATTCTCCCATTTTTCACTCTCAATAATCGTAACTTCAGTAGGATAATAATGAGTTTTAGTTTTATTCGAATATAGCTTGAAATGAATTTTAGGATTCAATTCATCCGGTACAGTATCTAAATTTTCATAGTTAAATTCAAAAGCAAAGTTTTTCGTTCCATTTTTATTTGTCGGTACTTCTCCCCTGTATTCTTGAATTAGAAATTTCTCCGTGGTAGTATCGAATAATTCACCCAATTGAAGATCATTAGAATACTCAGTTATTTCACTTTCTTCTTTTTGATTATTTCCCCCTGAAGAGCCATTAACAGTATTATTAATCTCTATATCATTACCAGTGTTATCCGTGTTTTCTTTCGCCACTTTTCCTATTGTAGGTGCAAGGATTTCACTGCCTTTGGCAGATGTATTTGCCGCTTGTTCCATTTCTGCCATTTCCGGTGCCACTTGAATCATCGTATAAATGAATCCTGTGAACAAGAGACAGGAAGCGGCGAGTATGCCCCATTTGAACCGTTTTTCGATTGCTTTCCGGTTGGAATAGCTTCCGGCCATCCCTTGGGTAGGAAGGATTTTCACTGCCCGCTCTGCAGGTAAAATTGCCCCGATAAAACCGACGATGACCGGGATCAATCCTGTCGCAAGGAGAAACCACAGCTCTTTTGTTGGAAACTGGCGGTACATGGCCCACATCATCGCAATCGCCAGCACCAATCCAAGCACCGCGGCGAAGAATCCGCTCAGCATTCCTTCTATCAAGACAACGAGGCGGACGTGTTTATTCTGCCATCCTACGGCTTTTAAGAGGGCGATTTCCTCTCTCCGCTCCGCGATGTTTTGCCACATGATTTCCGCCGTTGTTAAGACCGCAATCAAAAGTGCCACGGCCATGGCGGCATAATGCACCGGTCCGACCTCTAATGCTACATATTGGCCAAGCCAGGTTGTGAACATCACGCCTCGCAATCGGAGGGTAATGTATAAAAAGAAAGCAAGCAGGGCGGCCGGTAACGAAATGGCGACAATCGACAACAAGCTGCGCCGCCATTTTCCGATCAGGTGGTGAAAAGCCAGGGAGCACAAGCCTCTTGTTGGCATTACCCGCTTGCTGCCCTTTGATACCTCTCCGGTCCGCATCGTTTCATACGGCGAAATTTTTCGCACAAGGTAAGCGGGAATCACAGCCCCAAGCACATAAACAACAAAGCCGAATATCCCTGTCAACAGGAAGCGGGCGGGGGATATTGCCGTATCACCGGCTGCGTAGACGATCCCGAGGATAAGCCAAGAGATCATCGCGATAAACAATCCTAGCATTGCTGACTCTAAAAACAGCAGTTTTGTCAACTGCCCAGGACGCCAGCCGACTGCCAGTAAAACAGCGAATTCTTTTCTCCTTGCATATAAGGAAACGAGACTTGTTGCCCAAACATAAACAACCGCTACTGCCATGACACTGGCAATCACTCCGGCAAAGCCGACACTTGTTTCGCGGAAGATTGCAATTGAAGAACCGATTTTTACCCATGGTTGCTGGAGCCAGCCAACTGCTTTGTCTTCATTGATTGACGGAACGTAGGTTAACGTCGGCTGCGGGGAAGACCCTAACGTAATATCGGTTATTAACCCGGTCTCCTCCTCAATTTGCGCTGCCACTGCTTCCAGCTTTTGCTTGCTTTCCTCACTCATGCTGGAAACACCCGCGACTTTTACGCGAATCGCCGCAATCGGCTTATCGCCAAGTATTTGCTCCGCCGCCTCGAGCGTTGTTAACATGCTGGGCGGATTCGTCAGAAAATCGTACGGATTGTCTGTCGGTTTTAATTCGCTCGGAGGATTGATCGGCTCTGCGTTTTCATCGAGCACAAGTTCCGCTGATGCCGGACGGTATGTTTCCATCGGCAGTTCATTCGTCGGGTCTTTGGCAATATCCAGTTTTCCCGGGTCGTAAAAGCCGATCCATTGTGGATTGATCCGTGGCCAATCTTCCGAGTTATCCCCAAAAATAACAGGCTCGCGAAAGGATTCCGTTCCTGAAAAAGCCGGGATGTCATCATTGTTCTGATGCCTTGCTAACTGATAAGCAAACGGCCACCTGTTAGAAAAAGGACTTGCTACTTCTGTATATTGCAACGGACTTGTGCGAAAACTCATCCAGTTTCCAGCTGAGTTGTTTTTCACATAATTGCCCTCAAATGGTTCCCCACTTTCCATATCAATTCCCGTGATGCTATTCACAAATAATTGAAAGGCTTCTTCCCCGGTAAAAGACAAGCTTTCTGCTTCTGTTCCTTTTACCGTATCCAAATACGTTTCACCGCCATTTTCTCTTACCATTTCCATCGTTTCTGCTGCTGTTTCCGGATCGTTAAATGGAAGGTCAAGACGCTCAAAGGTAAAATTAATTTCTTGATCAACAAAGGGATGGTTGTTTACGATGACAGGTATATTGTGTATAGACCCAAAACTTGACTCTGTTGTAATGCTTTGATCATTTTCATTGAAATAGCGGCTTTCCCCTAATGAAAGAATTGCCTGGTCAAGCCCGACTAATTTCGCCTCTTGCTCCGGATCAATTCCGGCTAATAAAGCGTAAGTACCTACGGTTAAATCTTCGCTTGTCCCGCCGACACCGTATTCAGGATCTTTCCCATCGGGATTCCAACTTCCTTTTGGGAAATAAAAATTATACATGAAAATATTATCATTTACACCGGTATCTGTTATTATCTCAGCGTTTTTCCTGTAAAGCCCCGTATCTTCCAACTGAACGTTTCCAAAATTAACTTCATACCCGGTATACCCGATCATCGCAATCGGTGCCGCAACCTCTACATCCGTTATTGCTTTGATGGTTTCATATTGTTCCATGCTGATGCCGCCGTTTAATCCGCTTAAATAATTCGGTTCGAGTAGGTTTTTTTCTTCTGTGACACTTTGGGTTCCTTCCGGGCGGACAACGATGTCATAGGAAGCCGACCAGCGGTTTTGCAACGAATCCATCACTGTCTCTTTATTGGCCTCGGAAAGTCCGACCAAATAGCTTAAGCCGGAGCTGATAATGAAGGCACCGACAAGTAATAGGATAAACCGCTCTTTGTTTCGCCAGCAGTTTTGCCAGATGAAACGGATCATACGGCCTCGCCCCTTTGATCAGACAAAACCGCACCGTCTTTCATGGAAATGATCCGCTGGGCTTTTGTCGCAAGCTTCGGGTCATGGGTTACGAATAAAACGCCGCAATTTTCTTCTTCATTTAATTGCTGCAGTAAATCAAAGATCCGCTCTCCGGTTGCACTGTCCAGGTTGCCGGTCGGTTCATCGGCCAATAGCCAGCCGGGTTTATGGACAATGGCACGGGCAATGGCAACACGCTGTTGCTGCCCGCCGGACAATTGTGACGGAAGGGCATTCATTTTGTCCTGAAGACCGACTTCTTCGATGACTTCCTCGGCTCGTTTTATCTTGTTGTAGGAAACTTTGCGCGCAAACAATGGTGTGAGGACATTTTCTAAAGCTGTTAAGGTAGGCAAAAGGTGAAATTGTTGAAAAATAAAGCCGATGTTTTCAAAGCGGAAATCCGCTATTTTCTTTTTGTTACTTTTGATAACTTCCTCCCCGTCATAAAGGATTTTTCCCCCTGTCGGCGAATCGAGCGTCCCAATTAAACTGAGCAAAGTCGACTTTCCCGACCCGGAAGGGCCGATAATCGAAGCAAACTCTCCTTTCTTAAAAGTCAAGCTGACATTTTGTACAGCGTTCGTGACGACACCGTCACCGCTATATGATTTTTCTAAACCGCTGCAGACAATCGTCTCGGACATTGAAATTTCCCCCTTTAAGAAATTATTTGTAAATTGGCTCTCTTTCTATTAAATTATAAAAATTGGGATTTGTCGATACAGTAGACATAATTTTTAGAAAATTCATCTCAAAAAAATGTCATGAATCGGCATTTACTAGCTTATTAATAACCGTTTTTGTACACTAGTTACATTTTCCGGCTTAAATGGAAAGAATATTCCTTGTTCCATGTTGTTCTAATTTTGGGGATAGGTCAGGATGGTGAGAAAAAAATAACTCGCTTATTTCCGGTCCGCAATCGGCGATTCCGGTATGTGCCATCCCGACAAATAAGAAACTTATGATCGCCCGTGTTGTATATAAATTAACGGAAACATATGTACAAAACTGATAGAATGTATAGGATAGGCAACTTTTTTAAAAAATGAAGTGAACATACAGAGACGTTTAAAAATATATAAATCGAAGCAGCGGTAATCAGTCCGCTGCTTCTCAATTTATACCTACGAGAATAAGCAGGCTGCTGTATCATTGAAATAGTGATCATCTTTAAAAATGGCGATTATCTGATGTTATCTTAAATATTTTTCATGATCCGTAAGATTTAATCACGTTATAGAAGGAGATTAGCTTGATTTTTCCACGCTATTCTTTACTGAGTCAGCATTTGTGATTATTTGCTTGCTTTTGCTTTTCTTCTTCTTGAGAAAGAAATAGATGACTAACAGAATGACAGCAACACCGGTGAAAATATAGGAAAGGTAACTGTCAATAAATTGTTCTGCCGCTCTTCCGTAAAAATAGAAAAGGATACCAACTATATAAAATTTACAAGCCCTTCCAATCGCTGCGTATCCGATCAGTTTCCAAAGCGAATAGTGAAAACAGCCTGATAAGATCGTAAATACTTTAAACGGAATTGGCGTAAAAGAACCGATCAATATCGCCGCTTCCCCGTTGCGGGAAAAAGAAGTGGTAGCAGCTTCGACCCATTCCTTTTTAAGAATTTTATATAGAATAGAATCTCCAAGCAAACGGCCGATTAAATAACCTAAAGGGGTTCCCAGTAAACAAGCGATATAGCCGACAGTGGCTAGCCATATGGCTGATGATGGATGAAGCAGGCTCAAGGAAACCTGAAGAAAAAAAGCGGGAATTGGGAAAAATATTGCATCAATAAATGAATGAATAAACATCCCGATATATCCAAATTCTTTAAAAAATTCAACAATTGATTCCAGCATGGCAAGACCCCTTATTATTTTTAATAAATTGTAACATTAATAAACGTTGTAAAGAAAGTTAAAGGTATTAAAATTTTTGTAAATTTTTTTGCAGTAAAACCCCAATGCTGTCGGTTAAGAGAAGTCGACATGCAAATGTAAATACAAACATTACAAAAAATTCTGAAGAAAGTTTCACTTTATATTATCTATCTTTAAAA
>JAGKQJ010000280.1 GCA_017898095.1 Bacillaceae bacterium Marseille-Q3522
TTTTCTTGTTAAAAAAAGAACTGCCTCTCTTTGAAAAGAAACAGTCCTTTTTTAAAATTTGCACTTTCTTGCTTTCAAATATATTATTTCTGATACTCTATCGACGAAAAGCCTTTTAATCAAATAAGTACTTTTTTCTATAATCTTTAGGAGATAAGGAAGTAAATTTTTTAAATAAGCGGTTAAAGTAAGACAGATTATTAAAGCCAACATTTGTTGCAATCGTAGTGACCGATAAGTTGGTAGTAAGTAAAAGGGTTTGTGCTTCTCCAATTTTTCTTCTTATTAAATAATTTGTCGGAGAATATCCATAAAGAGATTTAAATTGGTGTGAGAAATAGTAGCGGCTTATACCCCATTTTTTTTCAATTGTTTTTAATTGAACATTTTCCGTAAAATTATTATCAAGATATATTTTAATTTCTCTGATTAAATTCATCTGTTCATGATTATTTACTTTGACGGACAGATCAATAATATTGGATCTTACATATAATAACAAAATCATAAATAATTGATTACTAACCGTCGCATAAGAAACTTCTTTATTTTTTAAAACTGTGAACATCAACTGATAAATTTGTTTTATAAATCCATAATGCTGATTCGTTGAAAAGACAGGGTAACGATCGTCATAAATTAATGCATTATTTCTCAAACCTTTAATCTGCAAATTTGTAAATCCGCAACAAAATAATGAAATTGGTTTATCCTGTCTTAGCTGCTCATCATGGATAACATTGCTATTGTAAATAATCATGTCCCCTTTGGTTACAGGGTATAAACAATTTTGAATAAAGATATTAGCTGCTCCAGAAGTAATAAGTAATATTTCCACTAAATCTTGATGAGCATGCATGACTCTTGGATATTCTATATCTTCTTCATCCACTTTACTGACATATACTAGATTGGGAGAACGGACAAATTCATTGACCAACTTTTTTTCAGTTCCGCAAGGCTCATCTACTAAGTATTGTTTCATAACATTGCGATTCAGGAATCCGTGACTTTAATCATGGAAAGAGAACCACTTATTACACCACCTTTCATAATTTCATCCATATTAATTTTGGTGCACTAATCGATATACTGAGCACTATGATCCAACTAACTAAGTTATTGTTTACATCAAATGAAGGATGCGCTTACTGTAATTTTATAATAAAAGCAAAAATTATCACACTAACAATACACTTAACAATGATAGGCCTAGAAAAGCTTTAATTAATAATTACAAAAAAACAGCAGTTATCCCCACTCGTCAAAAAGATAGTCCAATCTTTTTAGTAGGAGACAACTGCTCATTATAATCCGCTCGGAGAAATATCGTGAACAATTTTTTGTGCCGGGTTATTCCAACCCGGCAATCGTCATCTCTTGAATCGGTAAGAAACCTTCTCCAGTGTCCAAATAAGTAATTTGAACTTGATCACCTTCCTGTAAATAAATCGCCAAAGGGCTGTTTTCGGAAGAAACGATAAAGTTTTGCCGGTTATCCAACAGAAAGGAGACGATTGTAAAATCTCCCGATTTTTCTTTATAAACCCGCAAAACGGTTCCGTCGATTTGTTTTTCTTCCGCAGCAGAGCTGCCATTTACGGAAACCTGGCCTTTTTGCAGCGCCGTTTTATATTGTTTTAACGCTTCATTCGGTGTTCCGGCATAAGCGGAGATTTCCGGATTTGCAGCGGAAACGATAAAATAATTTTGCAGAAATCCGTTTGCATCCAGTACTGGTGTCAACCAGCTGGCTTCTCCGTAAAAATTGTAAAGCACCGGCATTTTTCCTTGCCATTTCTTTTCGATAAATTTCTTTTCAATAATTTGCAACGTTCCTTCTGAATCCATATAAGATTCCTCAAGATTACCGGTATAGTAAGTTGCCTCACCCGTCCGGGCGTTGGTAAGGGCGTATCCAAGCATCGAATCGACACCTTCTTTAGGGCTGGTGAAATCAGTAAAATAATACATGTCGCCATTTTCCGTAAAAATTGGTGTAACATTTGTTTCCGTACCTTCATCAGAAGGCAGCTTCACGTCGGATTTGCCAAATTTGCTATTCCAAAAGCCGTGAATATAATTACCAAAATAGCTGTTTTGCAAGCTGACAGCTTCCGGCGAGACAGCACCGTCAATAAAAGCCGGAGCATCGGCTAATGGATAGGCATTTGACTCCCCATTTTGCGGATTTACCACGACAACCCCTTTTACAGCAAATCCATTGCGCGCGGAGATAAATTCACCATACGTGCGGATGTAATACGGATTTCCTTCATCATCAATTTCCAATTGCGAATCACCGTAAAAAATATACGTTGGATATTGCATGCGAATATGGCGCTCTAAATTTTTTTGAAAATAAGAGGACGGGGTATAGCTCATTTCCGCCTTAACAAATTTCGGATTCGCGGCAGAATCCGTTGCGCTTAAGGAAAAGTAACCCGGAGTCACACCACCGTTCAGCCATTTGAAAAATCCGGAAAATTCAACTGGTGCAATATAGACATAATTGCCGTCCACTTTTTGGATTTGTAAATTTCCCAACTCATAGTAGCTTGTATCTGGTACCTGGCCGAAAGCTTTTTTCATTTTATTGCGGGCAAAGTGTGGCGGAACACTTGCCGGCGTTTCGTTTTCATCAAAAGCAGTGATTTCCACTTGTTCTTCCATTTTCGCCTGCTCAAACTTTTCATTCGCATTAAAAAGCGGCGCGACCAGGAAAAAGACGCCAACAACAAGACTGCCTAAAAATAAAACTGCCTTCACCAATCTTTCCTTCCCGGAAGCGAACAGTGCCCCTGCGCCGGCAACAATAATGGCAAACAGCCATAAAGACGAAATATTCAGATCGAGCTTGCTGAAGTAATAGAAAACAAATATTCCTGCCGCTATCAGCATAAAGGATAAATGAACAAAAATATTCCCAAGGAATATCAGTTTTCCTTTTTTATTTTTTTTCGTAAAAGGAATCAATAAAAGTGAAGCTACTAATCCCGTAATCAATGAAAATAAGAACATGTTTAACATTTACAATCCTCCAAAAAACCTAAAATTTTTACGATAGTATTCATACGGCTTATAAAAAGAAAAGTTTCAGAGACATCTACACCAGGCATTTTTTACATTCAGTCCAGATTGTTCAGAATGTTTATATCCTCACAAAACGTTATATTTAAAAAGTTAATGGTTATCGTTTCATTTATAGGTATTTGGTATTATGCTATAATCAAATTGTAAACACTTTCATAGAAAGCGAGTAATTTTTATGAAAAAAGAAAAACGATTACTTATCATTAAAGAACTTATCTCCAGATATGAAATAAAAACACAGGAAGAATTAGTTCAACTCCTTCATATGAATGGG
>JAGKQJ010000281.1 GCA_017898095.1 Bacillaceae bacterium Marseille-Q3522
GTCTAAATATATTTTTATGGATATTTTGTGAAATTGTTATAAATCGAACGATTTTCTATTGATAAAACATTTAAGCCACAGTACAATAAAGAAAAGGTTTCTTAAATTGGATGAATATCCAAGGAAAGGGGTGTGAAAAAAATAATTTAATGGATATTGGGTGAAAATCGTTTTTTCTACCAGATAAATACTTAAAGTTTATTAAGGTATTCATCTAAAGACAAAGGAACTATTTGAAAATGAAAGAGGTGATTTGATAAATTTCTCAAGAGAAGAAAGAAGTCTTTTTTAAGAAAGTTAAGACATTAGAAAGCTTTTTTTAAAAGTCACTTATCATTTATTATTTTAAACCAACTTTGATTCCGCATATTAATTTTTACTTCATGTAACTGCTCACCATACATCAAAGATTGATTCCTACAATATAGATTGAACTTAAGTTTTTCTTTTGCATTTGGAAATTTTTTTTACAACCTGCGTTGAAGATATAGATTTATCACAAATGGACAGTGTTTTGGACAAATTGAAGGAAGATAAAAATAAGATTAACTCTGAAAAAACCATCGCGTAGAGCAGTATCATGCAGTTAGAGTGCATCTAATTTAGCATACTATTATCCCAATCGCTACCTTCTTAAACCGAAAGGACAGAATCATAGGAACGTAAATGCGTGCATATATAGAAATGGTTTAGAAGGCTCAACCATGTGTTCTGAATAGGAAATTCGCCACGATTAACCGACGAACGTCTGAATCATTTGTAAAGGAGCATTATTCTCTTTCTGCCTCATGAGGTTAGATTTTCAGTATTATTAATTGGACGTTCTCAGAAATCTAGTTCGTACATCTAGCGTGAGTTTGGAAAGTGTTATTGTATCCGTGGCGTACTGGAACTGAAGAATCGATTTGGTTTATTTTACACATAGTTGATCTATTCCTTATCTGCAGTAGATGAAGAAAAACAAAAAAATTTTTAGAAGCCACTTTCTCTGAGGGAAAAATACGAAAATTGAGGAAATACTTTAATTCAACTTATATTTATAAAGTTTTTTTGTTAGTCCCCAAAAACGGGGAAATTATTAAAAAAGTTGCACAAAGCCACAATATATTGTTGTTCTACACTTTGCTTAATCATTTATATGATGTGGTTGAAATCTTATTATGACCTTTTTGTGGTTGAACAGTTTTTTTACTTATCAATATTAAAATGGGGGAAGTCTGACTATGAAAAATAAAGTGGTGTTGTTATTAATTTTCTTCTTATTTTTCGGTTCATCAGTAGGTTCAATTGTATTTGCCGATCAAGTCGATGTGAAAACTGATAAATTTGTATAATTTTCCAAAAATTTTATAGAACACCGAACAATGGTATTAGCAGAAGTACAGAAGCCAATATCAGAATTAGTTTCAGATGATGGTTCAATTCAAGAATCCAAGGATTTGTTTGTAGCTGAAAATTCAGCGATGGCTGAACTTAGTAATAGACGTGATGTATTGAAACAATGGGGCGAGACATATTCTCATAGTATTACAGAATTAACCATTCAGAATACCGATATAAAGGACAATGTAGTTGTACTTGATATTGAAGAATACACAAAATTGTTCTATAAAAAAGTAAGAGGAGATGAACCAGAATACACTGCATGGGTATCAGAACGTCAATTTGTATTTGAAAAGGGGAATTCAAGTTGGAAATTAGTTTCACAAAAGTTGTTAGATGACAGTGGCCCTGCTCCGATAAATGAACCGACTGGTAAAACAAAGGAAGAAATGAATTACGCACTCTCAAAGTTTTTCTCTAATAATGACAATAATGACACTGTTTTAAGAGAGTTAAATAATTTTAAAACAACTGACAAGATCGATATACAAGGAACTTTTAATCACGGTGCTGCAAGAGATTATGCAAAAAGATATTGGAATAACTACAATCCAAGCTATCGAGTTTTCGGTAATGACTGTACAAATTTCATAAGTCAGGCAATGAGAGCGGGTGGTTGGTTAGATGTTTCCGGTTTTTATAGAGATTCTCATTATTGGTGGTACAACCATGTAAACCAGACTTGGTCGTGGGTCGGTGTGCCATATTGGTATGATTTTGCAGCAAACAAGAGTAAGCGCACTATTTTGCTTAGTTCCCCTCGATCTTTATGGGATGGAGAAGTACTACAAGCTGATTTCACAAATAATGGATCAAAAGATCATACAATGATTGTTACGAGAAAAACTGCATTAGATATATACCTAACTTATCACACTAATGATACTTTTGAACGTAGTTTTGCCAGCATTAGCGTATCTTACCCTAGTGCAAGGTGGATTCCGCACATGCTAAAAATAAACTATTAAAAGGTGATTCTGTGAATGTGGTTACAAAACAAAGGACGTTCATAATCCTGTTTTTTGCATTGCTTTTTCTGTTGATCGTTGCAACTGTTTGGTTTATCGGTAGGGGGAAAGATATTCCGGACAGAGGAGAAGATCCCGGAAAATTGAAAGCCGAACAATTTATCTATGAGTATGTAAATACTCTTAATAAAAATAATTACGAAGAATTAAAAAATTTGTTAGGAACGCCTTCAAGTGATACGGACATAAAGGAAAGAATACAAAAATATGGCGGCCGAGATTTTACGAATGTGAAGGCAATTGTTGTTCAGGAGTTCCCTTATGTTTACCAAGTGTGGATTCAAGCTTTGGACGGTACCGGTGCAAAAATCGAAATGTATGAAGTAATCGAATGGGGCGGGAAGAGATGGAGCATAGCAGGGTTGCAAAAAGAGCCACCCCCTTCATTATAAAAAGCAATAATTGTGGTTAGTCCCCAAAAACGGGGGTATTATTAAAAAAGTTGCATAACACCACAATATATTGTGTTTAATACTTAATTTTTCAACTATATGTTGCGGTAGAGATGTAATTATGGCCTTTTTGTGGTTGAACCATAATTGTTAATAAAAAAAATATGCAAAAAAGCGAGGGCACTGAAAAACCTTCGGTTTTTCTAGCATTTTTTAAGCACGCAATAAAAAGACGACTTTAAAATTCATAAATGTGAATTTTAAGTCGTCTTTTTTGTTCATGGGGTTTTATTTTGCCCTTATTTTTGATCTATTAGTTTCAAAATTCTTTTTAGATTCACCGTAAATATTGCCATGGCACCTTGCAATTGCATGCCTAATAGACCCGAGGATTTCGCAACATTATACCCGTGTCGGTGTTTTAATTCGCTATTTTTAGCTTCTATTTTATATCTTTCTTTCGACTTTTCCTTAAAATATTCGCTTTCTTGGAATTTTTCCTGTTC
>JAGKQJ010000282.1 GCA_017898095.1 Bacillaceae bacterium Marseille-Q3522
TGATAAAGTCAAAAATGTTCACTTTGTCGTTCATTTGCAAGGCATTTGTTGTTTTCTCATTTTTTAATAATTATACTTATTTTTGTATTATTATAGATGCAAAGATAAAAATGATAACTTTATTAAGCACGAAAGAACCTCATGCAGGGTTGATTTGTTTAGTAAAATTGGACTTCAATTCGACAATGTATTCTTATGTATTTTTGAATAATCATTCACAAGATAGAATGAGATTTGGCACAGTAATAGACAGAATATTTGGAATATGTTATAATAACATTATTCCAATATGAACCATTATCAAGACTCTGTCATAAAAATAAAAACAGGCTCCGACATCATGCCTGTTTTTATTTTTTAGAAGGAGAAAATGAATGCACATGAAATTTATTAACACGCTTCGAGTATAAGTTTCATGCGGTTCAATTTGGAAAATTTCACATATTGTTTCCATAGAAAATCATTTTACAGATTAATGTAAGATTTTTTATGAAAAAAAGGAGCGTGTTGTACAATCACACAATTGGGGAGGAGAAAAAATTAATATGTATCAAAAGGCAGAAGATGGACCTGATACTGGTAAACCGGGTAATCAAAAGAATTTTTTACGAACAATCGTATTAGTCTCGACATTTGGAGGCTTGCTCTTCGGATATGATACAGGTGTCATTAACGGGGCCCTGTCTTACATGTCCAAAGCCACTCAACTGAACCTTAATCCTGTTACAGAAGGTCTTGTGACTAGTGCCCTTCCCTTAGGTGCTGCGATCGGTGCCATAATAGGCGGCCGCTTGGCAGATCGGATAGGACGGCGGAAAACGATCCTTTACTTAGCCGCAGTCTTTTTTTTCACAACTCTTGGATGTACTTACTCACCTAATGTTTCCGCAATGATTAGCTTCCGATTTCTTCTTGGATTTGCGGTAGGCGGAGCTTCCGTCATCGTTCCAACTTTTCTTGCCGAAATGTCTCCGGCAAACCGCCGCGGTCAATTAGTGACGCAAAATGAGCTTATGATCGTTTCCGGACAACTGTTGGCCTATATTTTTAATGCCATTTTGGGAAATACGTTAGACGGTGTGGACCATGTTTGGCGGTACATGCTGGTTATTGCCTGCCTTCCGGCTATTTTCCTTTGGTTTGGAATGCTTATCGTTCCGGGAAGCCCGCGCTGGCTTGCTGCGAAAGGGAAATATCCAGAGGCGCTTCGGGTTTTAAAACAAATACGCGAAGAAACGCAGGCAAAAAAAGAATTAACAGAAATCAGAAAGACAATTGCAAAAGAAAAAGAGGCGGGAAATGCTTCTTTTAAAGATTTAAGTATTCCCTGGATACGCCGTATCGTAATGATCGGTATCGGAATTGGCGTTGTACAGCAAATAACCGGTGTGAACTCCATCATGTATTATGGGACACAAATTCTCAAAACAGCGGGATTTCATACAGAAGTCGCCCTTATTGCAAACATTGCCAACGGTGTTATTTCCGTTTTGGCAACTTTCGTCGGAATATGGTTACTTGGCCGAGTTGGCCGGCGTCCGATGTTAATAGCCGGATTGATCGGAACAACCTCATCCCTTTTACTCATTGCGATCTTTTCTTATTTTCTTGAAGGAACTGACCTGTTGCCATTTGCTGTTCTAGCGTTAACAGTTACCTTTCTTGGTTTCCAGCAGGGAGCCGTTTCTCCTGTTACATGGTTGGTACTCTCTGAGATTTTCCCGCTAAAAATTCGCGGAATGGGAATGGGAGTGTCAGTATTTTGGAGCTGGATTACGAATTTTACTCTTGGTTTGTCTTTCCCGATATTCCTTGATTTGATCGGCTTATCCCCGACATTTTTTATCTTTGTCATCTTTGGAATAGCGGCTATAGTATTTGTAAAGAAATTTATGCCCGAAACGAAAGGACTTTCACTTGAACAAGTCGAACATCGCTTTCGTCATGCGAATCAATATCGAGGTGTCCGGAAAGCCAAATTAAGTGAAGGTAAGAACAGCTAATAATGAATGAAGTTCATGGTTAGATTGCCTGTTCATTACCTTCACACCACACTTTTATAGCAAAAAAAAACGAAAGCAAGCTGCTGTTTTCTGCATTTGCTTTCGTTTTTCCATCTAATGTTTTACAGTCTTATCTCTAGCATCAGCAAGGCATTTATCATGATGACTTGTGGTCTCTTGTTTCTTTTTTATAAAAGCCGAGGTTAGTTCCATAAACCATTCTTTATCTTTCGTTGATAATGCAAGATCAATGATGCTTTTGGTTTGTTGTTCACCAAAGGAAGAAGCAGGCATTTTTGTTAGCCATTTCATTAATGTTTCAATTGATTTTCCAACAGTTGATACATGATCACATTCAACAACGTACACTTTTGCCGATTTGTTTAGTGTATCGATTGCTTCAATATATCCATGTATTAACTCTCCATTGGCTGTTTTCCCTTTTACCCAGTCAGCTATTTTCAATTGCGTATCATTATTCATGATCTTTCACCCCCGAAATAAAATAACTGTTTATCCATATTTAATTCGCTATTATCTATTTTGATACAAAAATACGCGAAAATTTAAAAAGCTTATTCTTCAACAAATGTTTTTAATTTTTCTACTATAGCATCAATCGTAATTTGATCCAAGTATTGCATAAGGTGTATTTCCGCTTCGTTAAAAATTTGATCCATTACATCTTGAATATTTGTGGCTACAAAGCAACTCTTATGAGGATCATTTGTACACCAATGCAATTTAAGAGCTGTGCAGGAAATGGTGCGGTATATCTGGCCAAGCGTCACTTCTTGCGGATTGCAATTTAGTATATAGCCCCCGCCAATACCTTCTTTTGTCGTTACAAATCCTTGTTTACGCAATAAACTCATGATCTTCCGGATTCTCGCCGAGTGAGTAGAAACACTTTTCGCAATTTTCTCACTGCTTGCCATATGATCTGGTAAATTTGCCAAAAGGACTAAGCTGTGAACGGCTATTGTAAATTCACTGTTCATCCTATTCACGTCCTCCTAACTCTATACTGTAATAATAATTGATACAGTTGAAAAAGTCAATTGAAACTGCTTAATGGTCAAAGAATTGTGACAATTATCTCTGATAATGTTCTGATTTTACAAGCTCAGTTTACTAAGTTGTTAAATAAACAAAGCACAGTTAATTTTTTTCAACCGTTTTAGTTCTTTGCTCCTGATTTTCTCTTATTCTAATATGCTTCTTTCCTGCTTTTTTCCCAAATTATATAAGTCTTTTTTCTTATTTAATCTTTTGGTTATTGGATGGGATAACAC
>JAGKQJ010000283.1 GCA_017898095.1 Bacillaceae bacterium Marseille-Q3522
GTATAACATATTTAATTTGTTGTTTTTATAAGAGTAACATAAAATGCTATATGAATTAATATTGTATGTTGAAAATGCTGTATCAGTCTTAAAAAGTATGAAAAATGGTGTTGTTGATGCTGAGCAACTAATAAATTAAAGAACAGTGTTTGACAAAAATGGGGAGGAATACAGATGACAAAATTAGTTTACCAGTTTCATGAAGGAAATAGTAAAATGCGAGAAACACTTGGCGGGAAAGGTGCTAATCTTGCGGAAATGACAAATATAGGTCTTCCGGTCCCATACGGATTTACGATCTCAACGGAAGCATGCAATCAATACTACGAAGCTGATAAAAATATCTCCGCTAATCTGGAGGATCAGGTTTATCAAGCTCTTATTCAATTAGAAAAAATCACAGCGAAGAAATTTGCCGACCCGTTAAATCCATTACTCGTTTCCGTTCGTTCCGGATCTGTTTTTTCAATGCCGGGGATGATGGATACGATCTTAAATTTAGGGTTGAATGATGAAACGGTGGAAGGTTTGGCGCAATTAACAAATAATCCCCGCTTTGCCTATGATTCTTATCGCCGCTTTATTCAAATGTTCAGCAATGTCGTATTAAATATCGATATTGATCATTTTGAAAGGCTGCTGGAAAAGTACCGCGAGGAAAAAGGCTATGAAACGGATCCGCAATTACATGCTGATGATTGGAAGGAAGTCATACAAGGCTATAAGGCGATCATTCGCAAATATACACAAAAAAGCTTTCCGCAGGATCCGAATGAGCAATTATTTCTGGCGATAAAAGCGGTTTTCGATTCTTGGAATAATCAGCGGGCAATCGTATACCGCAGGATCAATAAAATTCCTGATCATCTCGGAACTGCCGTAAATATTCAAAGTATGGTGTTTGGCAATATGGGAAATGATTCTGGAACCGGGGTCGCTTTTACACGAAATCCTTCAACCGGTGAAAAAAAGCTGTACGGGGAATACTTAATAAATGCACAAGGAGAAGATGTTGTTGCCGGTATCCGAACCCCAGAGCCAATTGAAACCTTACAGGAAAAAATGCCTTCTATCTACGAACAATTTGTTGAAATAAGCAACCTTCTTGAAAAGCACTATCAAGATATGCAGGATATAGAATTTACGGTTGAAAGAGGAAAACTTTTCATTTTACAAACAAGAAATGGAAAACGGACCGCACAGGCGGCGATTCGTTGTGCCGTGGAGATGGTGCAGGAAGGTCTCATTGATAAACAGATCGCTTTAATGAGAATTGACCCTGAGCAGCTTGATCAACTGCTTCACCGCAGAATTGATGATTCTGCCGAAAGAAAGCTTTTGGCAAAAGGACTTCCGGCATCTCCTGGTGCTGCAACCGGCAAAGTGGTTTTCGATGCCAATAAAGCTGAAAATTTGGGAAATGATGGGGAATCGGTGATACTGGTACGGCCGGAAACGACACCTGAAGATATACACGGTATTGTTGCCGCACAAGGTGTCATTACAAGCCGCGGCGGAATGACGAGCCATGCTGCCGTTGTTGCCAGAGGAATGGGAAAGGCGTGTATTTGCGGCTGTGAAGAGTTAAAAATAGATTTAAAGAATAAGATGTTTACGGTTGGAGACACCGTTATCAGGCAGGGAGATACAATCACAATGGATGGAGCAACCGGAGAGATTATCAACGGGGATATTCCGATGATTGAACCGCAACTGTCCCCTGAATTTCAGCTTTTGCTGACATGGGCGGATGAAGTTCGCCGGCTTGGTGTAAGGGCAAATGCCGATAATCCGGAAGATGCGGAAAAAGCTTTTGCCTTTGGAGCAGGCGGTGTTGGTCTATGCCGGACGGAGCATATGTTTATGGATGCGGAGAGAATCCCAATCGTTCAAAGAATGATCCTTGCAGAGACGAAGGAGGAGAGAAGGGTTGCACTTGCTGAGCTATTGCCGATACAACAGGCTGATTTTGAAGGTATTTTTTCTGCGATGCACGGGCATCCTGTGACAATTCGTCTGCTTGACCCGCCGCTTCATGAATTCCTGCCGGATAAGGAAGAGCTAATCGTTGAAGTGACAAGGCTGCAAATAAGCAATCATTTTGCGGAAGAACGGGCAAAGAAGGAACAATTGTTGCGAAAAGTTCGTCATTTAGAAGAACATAATCCAATGCTCGGACACCGCGGCTGCAGGCTGGGGATGATTTACCCGGAAATTTATCAAATGCAGGTAAAAGCAATTTTCTACGCAATTGCCAACCTGGCGAAAATTGGAGTTCCGGTTCAGCCTGAAATTATGATACCGCTTGTTGGCCATGTGAATGAGCTGCGAACGATGCGGGAGCTTGTCATTGATGCCGCTTTTACTGTGAAAGAAGAAACGGGGCAAAGCTTTGATTTTAAAATCGGAACGATGATCGAAATTCCGCGTGCAGCCCTGACAGCAGACGAAATTGCCCGCGAAGCGGATTTCTTCTCCTTCGGTACCAATGATTTAACGCAAACAACATTTGGCTTTAGCCGTGATGATGCGGAAGGAAAATTTCTGCAAGCATATATAGAAGAAAAAGTGCTGCCGGAAAATCCCTTTTCTGTATTGGATCAAGAAGGGGTTGGCAAGTTAATCAGGACCGGAGTTGAGCTTGGCCGGAAGACAAAGCCTCATTTAAAAACGGGGATATGCGGAGAGCATGGCGGGGAAAAAACATCGATTGACTTTTGCTATCAGGCTGGCCTTGACTACGTCAGCTGTTCACCTTACCGTGTACCCCTGGCGCGTCTTGCTGCCGCACAAGCAACACTCCGCCATCAGGAAAAACGTGAAAAAATTAATAGTTGAAAAAAGCGGGGGCTTTCTCCGAGGGCACTGAAAAAGTCCCTTAAATTTTGAAATGTGTTAAAACCTAGTTGTTGATTTCCGTTCCAGGCGGCTTCGCTTTCCGCGGGCGGTTCGGGGAGCCTCCTCGGCGCTGAAGCGCCTGCGGGGTCTCCCCTGTCCCGTACTCCCGCAGGAGTCTTCGCCGCCTTCCACTCCAATCAACAGAGTCCTTAACTTAGGCTAAATTTTAAAAGGCATATTCTCCAATTATTTTTAAGGAATATATGCCTTTTTTGCTGTATAATTATAGTATCAATTTCAAATGGGTGGGTACTATGATTCAAAAACAACAGTCAATGATTTTTAGTCCATATATGGGTATTTATGATTTAGTTGTTCCGAAGGACAATCTTTTACGTAAACTTAACGATCTGGTTGACTTCTCTTTTGTCTATGA
>JAGKQJ010000284.1 GCA_017898095.1 Bacillaceae bacterium Marseille-Q3522
GGTCCGCCCATTGTATATCATCAATAAAAATGATTAGCGGCCGCTCATCCGTAATTGCTGTAATAAACTTATGAAAAGTAACTAATAGGCGATGATGATTTTGCACGGAATCAAGCGATTCAAGCGGCTGTTGTTTTCCTGTTATCCATTCTAATTCCGGCAGCAAAAACGTAATTACATTTGTTTGCTCCGCTAATTTTTCATGAAATAATTGCTTCCATTTTTCGACTGCTTGCTCCCCTTGCGAAATGATTTGTTTGATAAGCAAGCGAAAAGCCTGAATGATTGGTACATAAGGAATATTCTTCTTTAATTGATCGAACTTACCATTAATATAAAAAGCATTTTCTTGAAGCAGTTTTTCTTTAAACTGATTGACAAGCTCTGTTTTACCAATACCTGACGGTCCTTGAATCGTTACAACTTTCATACCGCCTTGCGTTATTTCCTGATAACTGTTCATTAATTTATTTTTTTCTATTTCTCTTCCATACATAATCGAAACATTTTCGTAGCTTTTTAAAGAATCAAACATTCCAATTTGAAAATTTGAAACTTCTCCTTCCTTATTAAATTGAATTGCACATTTTTCTAAATCAGCTTCTAAACCTTCCGCCGATTGATACCGCTCCTCTGCCATTTTTGCCAACAGCTTCACGATCATATCAGATAATACTTGTGGAATTTCACTGTTTAAGCGGTGAGGAGCTTCCGGAAGTGCCGTTAAATGAGAATAAATGATTTGTGCGCGTTCCTTTACATGAAATGGCAGGGCATTGGTAAGCATTTGATAAAAAATTACTCCGAGAGAGTATAAATCCGTACGTCTGTCAAGAGCCCGGTCTGTTCTTCCTGTATATTCAGGTGCATAATAGGCAACCCTGTCAAACGAATAAATAGCATGTTTAATTTGCTCTCCGATCAAAACAGGATTAGCGCAAAGAAGCGCCAGCTTGTTCTCCTGTTCTAATATGTAAAGATTTGCAGGATGTAAATCAGGAGTCGTCCAGCCAAGATTGTGTAAATTTTTTATAATGCGAACGAGTTGCAAGGCAAAGGAAAAAAACTCTTTTAAGGAAAGCGCCTGTTCTTCGATCCGCTTTTCGAAAGAATGTCCATAAAATAGCGGATAGATGCAGACCGTCTTTTGTTGAAAAGTTTCATATCGTATTGGGACAATGAGCCCATTTGTAGTTCTCTCATCCCTGTTATTCCGACTGATTCCTTTATCCGTATCAAACGTTCCAGCGAAAGGATAATGAAATTCCTGAATCATAACATCAAGATTATCTGCAATGGAGCGGGCATGATACAATGTCCATAAATTGGTGTCTTCTAATTTTTCAATATGATTGTATCCGGGTAAAAACACTATCATCACCTTCAACACATTTTAAGTAATCTTTAACTTATTTTAAACACTATTTATACAGTTTCCACTATCCTATCATTAGTAATGAAGGAACATGGGGGGTAACTATGAATCTTCTTGAAAAAACACATCGCTATGTAATTCAAGTTGAAAACGCTGCACAATCGCTTGATGAAGAATGGATTTATTTAATGCAGAAAGCGCAAGAAATCGGGTTGACAATAGCGGAAGTCAGAGAATTTATTAATAAAAGTAAAAGTCTCCAATCTTAAAAGTCACCATTCTGAAATCCATTAAATTTATAGCCGATTCCTCTGACTGTTAAAACATATTTCGGATTAGATGGATCGGCTTCAATTTTTTTTCGTAAATTGCTGATATGTACCATCACAGTACGATTATCACCGAGACTGTTCTCACCCCAGACCAGTTCAAAAATATGATCGACATTGTAAACTCGATCCGGATGCTCTGCCATTAAACAAAGTAATTGATATTCTTTTGCGGAAAGATTTACGATGCGATTATTTACTTTTACAACACATGCCTCACGGTCAATCATGAGTCCGGGATAGCGAAGTGTCTGAGATACTGTTTTCTTGTTGCTACCGGCAACTGATAATTGCTGTCTCTTCCTTCGTAAATGCGCTTTCACTCTTGCAATAAGAACACCGGGGCTAAATGGTTTCGTTATGTAATCATCACCGCCAATACGCAGACCGAGGATTTTATCAATATCATCTTCTTTTGCACTTAAAAACAGAATCGGTACGGAAGTTTTTTCGCGAATTGCCTGACAGGTTTCAAACCCGTCAAGACCTGGCATTATAATATCTAAAAAAATCAGGTCAGGGTCATATTGATCCACTAATTGCAGGGCTTTTTTCCCATCCGCAGCCATAACAATTGCAAACCCCTCTTTTTCTAAATATAGCTTTAATATTTCGCGAATATCCTGATCATCATCTACGATTAAAATGATCTCTTCTGCCAAATCCGGAAACCTCCTCAAATTGTCATACTATTAGTGCGATACATAAAGGACTATGTAACTATTTTTTATTCCTCTACTAGTTATTTCGATAGATACGCTTTATATCCTTTAAAAATAAAAAAATTGCCTACCTATTCTTATTTTAAAGCTTTACATAAAGGATGCAAATAAAAGAAACCAAAATGGATTGGCAGCAATAGTGAATTGTGGTACTGCCTGAATGAAAAAATTAAGATTACGGCTGCAGAATAGTAGTACAAAAGGAGTGGCATTTTTTAAAATAAGGTCCGTGATAAGCAGAAAATTTTAGAGAGAAGAAACACAGTGGCGGGATAATTGCTTTATGTACTGTCTTGCGGAAGCAAAGCATATGTAAAAAGGAATTTCGGGCAAAGATTATCATGAAAAATCTCTGCCTTTTTTATAAAGTGAAACTTCCATCAGTGGGTATTTTTTCGACGTACAGGACGTACTAGTGCCGACGTTGCAACAGGACGTTGTGCCTTTAGTCGGTAGACGTACAGGACGTACTAGTGCCGACGTTGCAACAGGACGTTGCGCCTTTAGTCGGTAGACGTACAGGACGTACTAGTGCCGACGTTGCAACAGGACGCCTAAGATCTTAGTCGGCACACGTCCCCCAATGATGGTTAGCCGCGCAGAGCCTGGTTGAATTTTCTAAGGGCTAAAGCTCTAAGAAAAACCTTGTCGCGCAAAGCCCGATTGATTTTTCTAAGGGCTGAAGCCCTAAGAAAAAACTTATCACGCGGAGCCTGACTGATTTTTCTAAGAGCTAAAGCTCTAAGAAAAACCTTGTTTCACCAATCGGGCTTTTAGGGGCAGTTTATCCCCCACCTAAAATGATTGGTATCACCTCTATTTTTG
>JAGKQJ010000285.1 GCA_017898095.1 Bacillaceae bacterium Marseille-Q3522
GCTCTATCGCTAAAAAAGGGGAAGTTAAAATGAAACGTAAACATAACATTATTTTATTAATATTAACGTAGAGGACTGAAGCTTCCTGCCGTTTATATGGGAAAGTTTGAGTCCTGCACCTGTTTATTAAAAACGAGGCGCTCAAACGATAATAAAAAAGGGGCCCATCCAATCGGACGGGTTTTTTTTATGTGTTAAAGCTTTTTGCGGCTATTTCATAAAGTGAGGGAATCATAATGAAAGATTACATTATTGAACGAATGTACAAAGCTTCTGCAGGAATTGCGAATGCAGTGCTGGTAACATTAGGAATAGGATTACTTTTTGAAACATTTGGAACTTTTTTGAATTTTGCACCGTTTTTAACGATTGGCGGTGTAACAAAAGTGTTATTAGCACCGGCAATCGGCGCAGGAATTGCTTATCAGTTAGGAGGGAACACCCTAGTTATCTATAGTGCTATGGCTTGTAGCTCTGTCGGAGGGGCTGCCATTAAGTTTTCAGAAGGTGCAGGTGCAATGACGATTGTACCCGGACAACCTGTCAGTGCTGTATTAGCAGCTTTAATTGCCACTTATGTTGGAAAAAGATTAACTGGAAAAACGAAGCTGGATATGATGGCAATTCCGGTAGCTTCAATATTAGTAGGCGGTATGTCCGGTGTTGGATTAGCAGCTGTTACGACACCTTTATTACAATTAATGAGTGAAAACATTACGACATCTGTCCAAGGCTCCCCGTTATTAGCATCGATGGTTATTTCCCTTGCATGGAGTATATTGTTGATGACGCCGGCATCATCAGCGGCTCTTGCTATTGCTTTGCAGCTCGATCCTGTTTCCAGTGCGGCGGCTTTAATCGGATGTACCGTCCAATTTGTCGGTTTTACGGCAATGTCCATACGGCAAAATGATTTAGGGGGATTTTTGGCACAGTCGATCATTACACCAAAAGTTCAGTTTCCTAATTTAGTGAAAAACCCGAGACTTGTCATACCGCCATTTATCGCGGCAGTAATATGTGCACCAATTGCAACCAATATTTTTCATTTTCAAGTTCCGTACGAGCTTGCAGGACTCGGCTTGAATTCTTTAATTGCGCCGTTAAATATTTTAGCTAAACAAGGACCCGGTCCGTTTCTTGTTTATATTTGTATCGGGATTATTCTTCCAATTATCATTACTTTAAGCATTTATCATCTATTTAAACAAATTGGCTGGGCAAAATCCGGAGACCTGCATATGGAAGTACAATAAGTAGAAAAGCGGAAGGCACTTGAACAAACCGATAGGATGTTGGAGGCATTTGGACCGAAGGCGCAGTTTGCCTTCGATCCAAATGGCGAAACAGCCGTACGGTTTAGCGCCTGGAGCTGGACAAAAAGAAAAGCGGAGGCGGCTTGGTCAGCCGCGACAAGCTTAAGACGATCGAACCTAAAGCCCGCATTATGACTTTATGTTCGATTGGCTTAAGACCTTTACAATTTAATTTGATAGTTGCACAACTTGACGGAAACAGGTATTCTAAACAGAGGGAAATAGGCTGAAATTGCCGGAAAGGAGCGTTTTTAGTGGATAAGGTAAAAATTACGACAGACAGCACTGCAGACATATCTCCGGAAGTCATTAAAAAATACGAGATTGAAACGATACCTCTTTATATTAATTTAGATGGAAACTCTTTAAAAGATGGTATTGAAATAACACCGGAAGATATTTTTGCTTTTGCAGAGAAAACAGGCAGACTGCCAAAAACTTCAAGTGTATCTGTTCAAGATTATTTGGATTTGTTTTCTGCTTATTCACATACATATAATGCAATTATTCATCTTAATTTGGGAAGTCATTTTTCCAGCAGCTATCAAAATGCGGTAATCGCAGCGAAAGAGTTTGACAATGTTTATGTCGTCGATTCGAAAAATCTTTCAAGTGGTACAGGACTACTCGCAATAGAAGCAGCTATTATGGCCGAAGCCGGGACAACTACGGAAGAAATAGTGCGAAGTATTGAAGCTTTGGTTCCAAAAGTGGAATCCAGCTTTGTAATTGATACACTTGATTACTTGCGAATGGGGGGAAGATGTTCTTCTGTCGCCGCATTAAGTGCCAACCTGTTAAATATTAAGCCTACAATAGAAGTTATCGATGGAGCAATGAAAGTTGGAAAAAAATATCGCGGCCGAATTAGCAAAGCAATTGAAAAATACGTGGCAGACCGCTTGCAAAACCGTGACGATCTCCGCTTAGATAGAATATTTATCACCCATACAGGTTGTTCTGCAGATACGGTTGCTAAAGTGAAAAAATTAGTAGAAGAAAGTTTGCCGTTTCAAGAGATCATTGAAACAGAGGCTTCGTGTACCATCTCTTGTCACTGCGGACCCGGAACACTCGGAATTTTATTTATAAAAAAATAAAAAGAAAGGGAATTTCCGATGTAGGCTGACTACTGCTGGAAATTCTCTTTTTTTTTCTAATGAAATGAAGGGCATTTCACTTTAAGACGCAAAATAACAATTCGTAATGCTTGTGATCGCAAAAGGAAGTCACGTTCTCTATAAATTTACTCTTCCGTTTCTAATATTAATTGGTAAAAATGAACATCCTGCCACTTACCAAATTTTAACCCGACTTCTTTAAAACGACCTATCAAAGTGAAGCCCGCTTTTTCGTGGAGTTTTTCACTTGCTTCATTTCCGGCTGTTACCCCGCTGATGACGGTATGGAAGCCGAGCTTTTTTGCCCGGTCAATGATCTCCTGCAATAAAAGTTTTCCAATCCCCTTTCCGCGAAGGGTAGCGGTAATATACACAGATATTTCAGTTGAATGACGGTAGGCCGGTTTTTCCCTAAAGTGGCTTAAACAGCTGTAGCCAACTACCTTTCCATCCGTTTCCGCAACGATAAGCGGGTAATTACCGCCATATTTTTCAAACCACTTTTGCCGCTGTTCCAAAGTTTGTTCTTCTAAATCAAAGGTTGCCGCAGAATTGCGGATCGCTTCATTGTATATTTCAAGCATAGCAGGAAGATCACGCAAGACTGCTTCTCGAATAAGGACCAAGATGTTATACCCCCTTAAAGTTTGAACGAGTTTTCACTAATCATATCATATTTTTTGAAACTTTATCACAAAATTAAGCTTTAGCGATCATACTTTTCAAACGATATATTTTAAAAATATTCTGATAAAATG
>JAGKQJ010000286.1 GCA_017898095.1 Bacillaceae bacterium Marseille-Q3522
AAAAAGAATACATAAAAAGGAGTGAGAGTAGTGCAGTTTTTATTATCGGAAGAACAAGAAATGATGAGAAAGATGGTTCGTGATTTCGCCTTAAATGAAGTGGAACCGACTGCCGCAGAAAGAGATGAACAGGAAGTTTGGGATATGGGAATTTGGCAAAAATTAGCCGAACTCGGCTTAACAGGGATTCCCTGGCCGGAAAAATACGGCGGAGCCGGGGCGGATTTTTTAAGCTATATCCTGGCAGTGGAAGAATTGTCAAGAGTGGATGCCTCCGTTGGTGTTGCTTTATCTGCCCATTGCTCGTTAGCAGGCTGGCCGGTTTATAAGTATGGAACAGAGGAACAGAAACAGAAGTATTTACGCGGGATGGCGGAAGGACGCTGGATGGGAGCGTATTGTTTAACAGAACCAGGCTCCGGATCCGATGCGGCGGCGATGAAGACGACGGCTGAACTGCAAAATGGCGAATGGATTCTTAACGGTTCCAAAATTTTTATCACGAACGGCGGCTATGCCGACATCTATATTGTTTTTGCCCAAACAAACCCTGAGCTTAAGCATAAAGGAATTGCGGCATTTATTGTTGAAAAAAGCTTTCCCGGTGTCACGATTGGCAAAAAAGAAAAGAAGCTCGGGATTCGCTCCTCGGCGACGACGGAGGTCATTTTTGAAAATTGCCGCGTACCGGAAGAGAATTTACTCGGGCAAATTGGCGAAGGCTTTAAAATTGCCATGAGCACACTGGACGGCGGCAGAAACGGAATTGCCGCCCAGGCGTTGGGAATCGCTCAAGGTGCCTTAGATCATGCGATCAAATACGCAAAAGAACGCAACCAATTTGGCAAACCGATTGCAAAATTGCAGGCAATCCAATTTAAACTGGCGGATATGGCAACAAAAATTGAAGCTGCCCGGCTTTTAACGTATCAGGCTGCTTGGCGGGAAGACGAAGGGCATTCTTACAGTCTGCAATCGGCAATGTCAAAGCTCTACGCAGGAGATATTGCCATGGAGGTAACGCTTGAAGCGGTGCAAATTTTTGGCGGCTACGGCTATACGAGAGATTATCCGGTGGAGCGTTACATGCGCGATGCAAAAATAACACAAATTTACGAAGGAACAAATGAAATCCAACGTCTAGTAATCGGGAATCTTTTATTAAAATAAGTAACATTTACGAAAATCCCGGAAAATGATGAAAGAGATTCGTAATTTTTGAGTGATAAATATTTTCACCAACAGAATTAGAGAATCATGTCTCGAAAAACATGTAGATTTTGAAACAACTAAAAAGAAAGAAGGAGGATAATTTGCATGCATATTCCCTTGTTTATCCCGGATTTATTAAAACGTGCTGTAACTTATTACCCTGATAAAATTGCTGTTATTGAAAATGAGAAACGCTTAACATATACGCAATTTCAGGCAAGAGTCAATCAATTATCCAACCTTCTTTTAAAGTTGGGGGTTAAAAAGGGCGACAGAGTTGCTTATTTGGCGCCAAATACATTGCAAATGCTCGAAGGCTTTTTCGGTGTCATGCAGATTGGCGCGATTATGATTCCTTTTAATACGAGGCTGATTGCGTCGGATTATCGTTACATGCTAAATCACAGTGAGGCAAAAGTTTTTCTCGTTGATTCCGAATTAACCGGGCAAGTAGAGCCGGTCATGCAAGAATTAACAACGCTGGAACAATTCTTGCTTTTAACGCAAAAGGCAGAAGAGCATAACGGCGGGTGGAAAAATTACGAAAAACTTCTTGCACAGGTTTCTTCCGACCAGCCGGAACGTCCGGAAATGAGTGAAATGGATCCGGCATCGATTCTTTACACAAGCGGAACAACTGCACACCCAAAAGGTGTTATTCACTCTCACCGAAGTCTTTATTTTAATTCGATTAATTCGATGCTTCATCTGAATATATCGGACAAAGATACGCTGCTGCATACATTGCCGCTCTTTCATGTCAACGGCTGGGGAGCACCTTTTACTTTTACGGGAGCAGGGGCAACCCATGTGATGCTGCGGAAAATAAATACAACGGAAATCTATCATCTAATAGAGGAAGAAAAGGTATCCATCGCGTGTATGGCTCCAACGGTTCTGAATATGCTTGTCAATGATCCGCTTGCGCAAAGCTTCAAAGTTTCTCACTGTGTCAGAGTCGTTATAGCTGGTTCACCGCCTCCGCCCGTTTTCATCAAGCTGGTAGAAGAACAATTGGGTTTTGAATTTATTCAAGTATACGGAATGACAGAAGCAGCGCCGTTTTTAACTATATCCCATGTTAAGTCACATCTTTCTCAAGAAAAAGAACATGTGTATAAGATAAAGGCAATGGCCGGGATTCCAATGACTCATGTCGAAGTAAAAGTTGTCAATGCCTTAGGGGAACCTGTTCAGCCGGATGGGAAAGAGATCGGGGAAATCATAACCCGCGGCAATAACGTGATGGAAGGATATTGGAAGCAGCCGGAAGAAACGAAAAAAGCGATACAGGAAGGCTGGTATTTTACAGGAGATATGGGAACGATCGACGAAGAAGGCTATATAAGCATTGTAGATCGGAAAAAAGACATTATAATCAGCGGCGGAGAAAATATTTCTTCCATTGAAGTTGAAAGTGTCCTGTATGACCATCCTGCGATTTTAGAAGCGGTTGTGATTTCGATTCCTCATGAAAAGTGGGGCGAAGTACCGCATGCCATTTGTGTGTTGAAAGAAAATCAGGCATTATCGGAAGAAGAATTGATTACGTTTTGCAGGGAGAGAATGAGCCATTTCAAAGTGCCAAAATCGGTTCAATTTGTCAGTGAATTGCCGAAGACAGCTTCAGGCAAGATTCAAAAAGTCGTGCTCCGTGAAGCTTTTTGGAAAGGCGAGAAAAAAGTGAATTAACTGTATGAAATATTAAGAATAAGTATTTTGCATCATCCTTTACGAGTGCCAATACTTGTTCTTTTTTTTCGTTCATTTTGAGACCGCCACACTTCGCAGCAAAAATAGTAAAAGAACAAACCTTTTTTGTAGGAACAGATGCCTGCTATATATGTCACTGTCTTTCTATTTCCTCCTGGCGACAAGTAAATCTCTACATTGAAAAATTCGCATTGAAAGAAGTTTCACTTTCGGACATCTATTTATAAAATAGTAATTT
>JAGKQJ010000287.1 GCA_017898095.1 Bacillaceae bacterium Marseille-Q3522
CATTATTATATCTTCTTTTTTTACTTTATTTTGATTCCAAACAAATATTACATTTTTTTGAGTAATATTAATGCTCCTAGACCATTTTACCCTGATTTTTCTTCGTGAAGATGAAAAATCAGGGTTCATTTTTACCCGTCACATGCTTGAAAGGAGAAGACTTCCACTCCATAGCGAAGCTCAGGTGGGAATTTTATAGAGTATCCGTCTGATTTTCCAAGTTTTGATCCTGCTGAAACGCATTTACTTAAAATCATATTCAGATAAGCCCATTTCTATTTGTAAATATAA
The DNA here is from genome assembly GCA_017898095.1 of Bacillaceae bacterium Marseille-Q3522. Taxonomy (GTDB): domain Bacteria; phylum Bacillota; class Bacilli; order Bacillales; family Cytobacillaceae; genus JAGKQJ01. Next base: position 292 of record JAGKQJ010000287.1, read on the forward strand.
ATGCGCCAATACCTGCCGCAACCGAAATATTTAAAGAATCGACAAGCTCAGACTGCGGGATTCTTAGGCTTGTTCCAATTTTGCAAAATTTCTCCTCGTCTAATCCTGTCGCTTCGTTTCCGAAAACCAGCGTAAACAATTCGACTTTCGGAAAATTTTCAAGTCTTAAAGTAGTATTTGCATGTAGCATAAATGGGAAAATCTGATGCCGCTCAAAGATGCTGCGGTAATTTTCAAAGGATTGAAATAGTTGGATCTTTATGCGAAAAAGCGACCCCTTGGATGCCCGTACTGTCTTTGGATGAAACAGATCGGCGGCAGGTAAGATCACACCGAGATTACCGGTGTGAAAAGCCACAGCAATGCGTATAATCGTTCCCAAATTTCCCATATTACTTGGATTTATAAGAACAATTTGGGGCTTATCTTTCTAAAGTTTATCGAAATATTTCGTAAACACACCAAAAACGAAGCAATTTTCTTTTTTTTCGATTTTAGCAAAAATTTTGGCCTCTTCGCTATTTAGTGTTTAGTCTAAAATCTCATAAAGCTGTCAATACTGGGTAAAAACTATTTGAATGCCTAGGGGTTGATAGCTTTATGAGAGATTTCCAAGAAGAATATAAAGTATTTGAATCAGCTTTAGAAGTACCTGAGCCATGGTATGTTTTTCATCATGAGTTAGACAAAAAAGAAAAAACACTTCACATTGGGGAGAATTGTAGTTCTTTTATCTATTTTTCGAAAAATCATTATGGATTAAGCAAGTCCGAGAGCGTTTGTTCTAATTCAGCATCACGAAATGAATAGCCGTGCTCAAGCAGCTTTTCCGGCAATACTTTATTTCCTTCAATCAGTAAAAATTGTGCCATCTCGCCAAATAATAGTTTTAGAGCGAATCCGGGAAGCGGAATAAATGTTGGCCGATGCAAAACTTTACCTAATATTTTTGTGAATTGCTGATTATTTACCGGATTCGGGCTGACAACGTTAACAGCGCCAGAAATTTGCTCTTGTTGGATAAGAAATTGCAAAATTCGCGGAATCTCATTGATGGAAATCCAGCTCATCGCTTGTTTCCCGGAAGCAATTTTGCCGCCAAGTCCTAATTGAAATGGGAGGAGCATCTTTTGCAAAGCACCACCGTCTTTGCTCAAAATGACGCCAAAACGCAAATGAATAACACGGATTCCCGCTGCTTCGGCTACAATTGTTTCTTTTTCCCAAACGGAACAAACCTCTGCCAAGAAATCATTTGCTTGCGAGCTTTTTTCTGTTAAGACAGTTGCAAAGGGATGATTGCCATAAAAACCAACCGCTGAAGCAGATAAAAAAACTTTCGGCTGCTGCTGTAAGTGAGCAATTGTATTTGCGATTAAACGTGTCCCTTTCTTGCGGCTTTCAAGGATCCTGTGTTTTTGCTTTTTCGTCCATCTGCCGGAAGAAATATTTTTCCCGGCCAAATGGATGACAACATCGATCCCTTCTAATTTATCTTTTTCTATTTCTTGTGTATCGGGGTTCCAATAAATCTCCCGCTGATTTGTTTCTTTTCTTCGCACAAGCGAAAACACTTCATACGAAGAGTCTTGCCATGCTTTTTTTAATTGTCTCCCTACCAGCCCGGAAGCGCCGGTTATCGCTATTTTCATTTGATTCACTCTTTCTAAACTGCGGTTTTATTGGAAATATTCGATAAAGATGTAACAAATCCTTTTCGCATTCTTTAAAAAATGCAAGTTTTCTCGTTGTAGTGTTTTGGCTTGCACAACAGAACGGTATGTGTGGTAATATTCATATTAGATTTAGTTAAATTTAATAATAATGGCCCGGAGAGCCGCATTCAAATTGCCCGCTACACTTATTTCTGATATGTTTTTATTTCAGGCGGTTCATATGTTGTAAATTTATCAAGTAAACGTTTCGGATCTGTATCGACAATCACGAGCGCACGGTTTTTTTTCTGCAAAAATTGTTGTGCTTCCATATGATCAAGTAGGGAAAGCAGCGGATTATAATATTGATGAATATTAAGAAGCCCGCATGGCTTTTGATGTACACCGATTTGCGCCCACGTGAAGACTTCAAAAAATTCTTCCATCGTTCCCGGACCTCCCGGCAATGTAATAAATCCGTCGGACAAATCCGCCATTTTTGCTTTCCGTTCATGCATCGTATCAACCGTAATCAATTCAGATAAATGCGGATGAGCAATTTCCCGTGCTTTCAGCACTTTCGGGATTACACCGATCGCATTGCCACCTTCTTCTAACACAGTATCTGCGACCACACCCATAATGCCGACACTTGCCCCGCCATAGACTAAAGTGATTCCCCGTCTTACTAATTCTTTTCCTAATTGCACGGCACCTTCTTTATAAGCTTCAGATGCACCGTAGCTTGAGCCGCAATAAACTGCAATTCGTTTCATCATCATTATCCTCCATAAAAAATTCCATTGACGATTAACATTATATAACTTTTTCTGCTAAATTATAAGTGGGGTACCGTCAACCAATTAGAACGAGAATCTTATTCGTATGCGACAACGAGAAGATGTTTCTTTCCTTAAAGTTACATTGAGTCAAGTACACTCCTCTCCTAAAGTACATAAGATAATTTGTAATAATAATTAATGTGAAGGGATTGAGGGAAATGTACTGTGTCCCCTATATGTATCAAAATCCTTATTATGTGAATGTACCAATGCATACTTACAGAAATCCTATAGGTTATTGGGCTGATCCTAATGAGACATTTGGTTCGTATCGATCATCTTATGGTCATAATAGGATTATGTTAAAGCTGTTTCCTGACACTACCCCTAAGT
>JAGKQJ010000288.1 GCA_017898095.1 Bacillaceae bacterium Marseille-Q3522
TGATATTCTTTGAAAAATATTATTTATAGACGGGAAACTATTTTTTGTATATAGTGTAGGAAATGATTTTATTGAGGAAGGCGATAAAAATGGCAAAATCTTTTTATCATTTTTTAATGACTTATCGGCATCCGCAGCCGAAAGATGAGATTAGCGAGTTTGCAAATGCGGCGTATCGGGATCATGGATTCCCGAAAAGCTCCAAAGACTATCATCAACTCAGCAACTATTTAGAACTCAATGGCGATTATTTAAAAACAATGAGTATATTCGATAAAGCATGGGAGCTGTACAGATTAAAGGGGTAATACCAAGTTCTTAATGGAAACATTCATAAATAAATCCGGCATTCGTAGGGGAGCGTATCTATTCCGGCAGCATATAGTAAAAGTAAGAATAGCTCACGGCACTACTAATAAGGGGATGGAGGAAATGTATAAGCGTAAAAAGCCTCGGTTTAATACCGGCGATACTGTCGTGATTAAAAGATACGGAACGGTTGGTAAAATTACAAAAATTATATGGCTGGAGCATATATTTGTTTATGAAGTCAATAAAAGTGAAGGTCTTTATTTAGAATCAAGTTTGCAGCTGATATCAGAATATGATGGGGAAATATTAGAAAAAGAACAAATTGACATAGAGTACAAATACTTTTTTGGTGATCTTGTTCAAGTAAAAGGCCATGGCAATGATATTTTTAAAGTTGTCGGCTTTAGAACGGAAATCTGGCGTTATAAAGAGGATGCGTGGGAAGATATTATTTATGAATTATCGAGATTAAGTGATGGGGAATGGCTGGAGACAGGTGAAGAAGAAATTTACCTTATTTCTGATGCGAATAATGCCGAGGCACTAATCCAAAAATTAGGGTTGCTTTTTGTTAAAGATCATGATATGGCAATTTCTGAAGATAAACGATACAGGGAGCCGAATCGGTCATTCCGGAAAGCGGAAAGAGAGTTGCTTGACAAGGCGAAAGAGCGGAAAGAAATGATCGACGGCTACCTGGATATGTACAATGATTACCGGATATTGTTCCATCTTTTTAATGATGAGGAATACCGTACAGTAATGCGTGTGATTCTGAAAAAACTACATCAATTGGTAAACAGCTTCAACGAAATAAATCGGAAGGAAAGAGCATGATTTTTCGTTAAATATCATACATTTTCTTAAGAGGAGGCGATGTTATGAGAGAAATGGAAGTCTTTATTGATACGGAAGAGATTGCCGAGTTTTTCTTTCAAGAGCTTTTAAACAGAGGGTATATTCCGACTGAGGAAGAAGTGGAAGAGCTCGCTGACATTACCTTCGACTATCTGTTGGAAAAAGCAATCATCGACGAAAAAACGGAAGAATAGAAAAGCGGAGGGCGCTTGCCCGTCGGCGAAGGAATAAGGCTGCTCCGTACGTGACAAGGTTTTTCTTAGAGCTTCAGCTCTTAGAAAAATCAGTCGGGCTCCGCGCGATAAAGGAGAGTCGAAAAAGTGCAGTTCTTTTTCGTTCTCGACTTATCGTAAGTGCGGAGAAGACTTATTCACAAGCCGATAGCGCCCGGAGCTGGATCAAGAAAAAGAAAAGCGGAGGGGCTAACAGATGCCGGAGGCAAGAAGTCAGAAATCAGAGCAGAGAAGCTCAGCTCAGCAAAGAGAGTTTCAAAAAGCTTTTCCGACATCTTACTTCCAGCCTCTGTATTGGTCTCTGCCGTAAGTTCAATAAGCAAGTAAAAAGGCGGGTTGTTGTTCTTTCACCCGCCTCTTTGCTTACGTTAATTTATAACTCTGCGAACGTGACCTTTAAAAGCACGTCCCCAATAGGAATTGCTTAAGGAGTCGATGGAAACACCATTTGAACTGTTGGAATTTAAGAATTTGCCGTTTCCTAAGTAAATTCCGACATGACCATTCGTTTTATATGTATTAAAGAAAAGAAGATCGCCGCGTTTCATCTCGGATGCACTGACTTCAGTGCCGACACCAACAAGTCCTCCGGTAGATGCAGGTAAACCAATACCTCCCTGAGCATAAGCCCAGCTTACAAAACCGGAGCAATCAAATAATCCGTGTTGAATGTCATAAGCAGTTCTGCCGCCAGCCCATTTGTAAGAGGATCGTCCAATATAAGTGGATCCGGCGCTTATAGCTCTTTCGATTGCATCTGAAGTATTGCCGGAAATTCCAACAGGAATAGCAAATGGCTTTACCGTAGAAGTGATTCTATCCGATTGTCTTCTGGCAACCGCGTTTTTGATTGAAGCTTCCTGACTTGCCAGTGCCGCGCTGTCTTTTTCTAATTGATCAAGTTCTGCATTTGCTGTTGTTTGTTGTTTTTCAAACTCATTAAAAATCGTTTCTTTTTCCGCTAATTGAGCATTCAATTCATTTTTTAAATTTTCTAACTCATTCAATGTTGTTTGTACTTCTTCTAATTTTGACTGCATATCTTTTTCAGCAGATTCAAGAGAAGCTTTATCATTTTCATGCTCTTCAATCAGCTTGTGATCAGCATCTACAAATTTGGAAATTGCATTGATACGACTGATAAAATCATTAAAATTCTGTGCGCCAAGCAATACATCCAGGTAACTAATGACACCGCCGTTTTCCTGTAATGCCTGCATCCGGCCTGCTAAAAGTTCATTCCGTTCTTCAATGCGTTTTTTCGTTTCATCAATTTCCGTTTGTAATTTATGTATTTCTTCTTCTGTTTTTGCTTTTTCTGCGGTTTTTTCTTCTATTTTTACACTGGTCTCAAGTGCTTTTGCATCAATTTGCTTCAGTTCTTCTTCTGCTTTTGCAATTTGTTCAAGTAATTGAGCTAATTCACTTTTTTTAACTTGAATGGTGCTGTCAATTTGCGAACGTTTATTTTGGATCGACTGCAGCGTTTCCGCCTTTACAAACTCATTTGAAAATGGAACAAAAAGACTTCCTGCACCAATCACAGCAGCAATACCAATACTTGCAATCTGCTTTTTCACATCATTTCCTCCCCAATCGTGTAAAAATATATCTCTATTTTTTATCATGTAAAAACATGTTATGGAACGGCTTTAATATGTACAGTTGTGATTATAGCATCAAATTTCGACAGTTAGTTGCATAATAG
>JAGKQJ010000289.1 GCA_017898095.1 Bacillaceae bacterium Marseille-Q3522
ATTCCATACTTAACAGCTTTCCTTATATTTTCATCACCAGAATTTGATCCACCGTGTAGAACCAATGGTATTTTTAAAATATCTTTAATTGCCTTTAGTCTTTCAAAATCTATTTTAGGTTCTATTCCCTTAGGATAGCTACCATGGGCTGTACCAACTGCAACTGCTAGTGCATCAACATTTGTTTCTTCTACAAATCGTTTGGCATCCAGTGGATCTGTATATAAGTCATTATTTCCCTGATCTCCTTTGCTGGCCTGCCCGACATGACCCAATTCAGCTTCAACAGATACATCTTGAGAATGAGCCAGTTTTATTACTTCTTTCGTAATATTTATATTTTCTTCTAAACTAGTCTCAGAAGCATCAATCATTACGGAACCAAATCCATGACGAAATGCATAGGTTATTCCTTCAAAAGTTCTTCCATGATCTAGGTTTAAAGCAACTGGAATGTTGACTCTTTGAGCAAATTTATGAACTAATATTGACATTAATTCACCATCCGCATGATAGGCCATTTGTCCTTGAGAAACACTTACAATTATCGGTGAGTTCATCTCTGCAGCTGCTGTTATAGTTGCTCTAGCAAGTTCAATGTTAATACAATTAGCTGCAATAACAGCATAATTATTGATATTGGCATCTTGAAGTAATACTTTCATAGGTACATACATGATAATTCCTCCTACAATAAATTTAATATTCAATCATTGGTATCGTTTACATATTAACTTTTATTTCTAAATTATCCAAATTAACCTCTTCTTCTACATCAAGTTCTTCATCTTGTGCAAACTTTTTAGGTTTTAAGAGTGTGAGAATTGCTGCAGTAACAAGAATACCTATTATCATCGCTAAAATAAACATCCAAGGATTTTCCATCAATGGTACAACGAAAATTCCACCATGCGGAACTTGAGAACTTGTATTCCACATTAATGTCAATCCACCAGCAATCCCTGATCCTATAGAACAAGCAGGTATAACTCTAAGTGGATCACTTGCAGCAAAAGGAAATACACCCTCAGTAATATAGCAAAGACCTAAAGGAAAAGCAGTTTTTGCAGATTGCACTTCTGCCTTACTATATTTTTTTCTTGCAATGAGTACTGAAAGTGCAACACCCAGTGGTGGGACCATACCACCTATGAGCATAGAAGATGCAGGGCCAAATACATTTTCAGCCATAAGTCCTTTTGCAAATAATCCTGCAGTTTTATTAACAGGACCTCCCATATCAAAGCCCATCATGGCACCAATAATAGCACCTAAAATAAACTTTGAACCATTTTGCAACGATTTCATCCAATCAAGGATTCCTTGTTGAAAAGATGCAATTGGCTCACCCAGTAAACCAATCATTAATAAACCTACAACCATAGAAGAGAGAAGTGGGATAATTATAATTGGCATAAGTCCCTTCATACTGGTTGGAACTTTTAAATGTTTCCTTATCAAAATGATAAAGTATCCTATCAATAGACCACCAACGACACCTCCCAAAAAACCGGCTTTAATGTTATCTGCAATAAGCCCCATTACCAACCCGGGTGCTATTCCAGGACGGTCAGCAATAGAATAGGCTATTCCAGCAGTAAGTACCGGAACTACCAAAGTCATCGCTATCTCACCTATTTGATCTAGCATCCATGGTATTGTATTTGTATTCTCAGCAACGAATGCACCTCCAAAAACTTTAGCTATTGCCATACATAATCCTCCAATAACTACGACTGGGATCATGTAGGATACGCCGGTTAATAAATGCTTCTTAATATGCCACCCATTTTTCATTTTGAAATCCTCCTCAAAATATTTAGGAATAGAAGCCTTTTTAGAAAAAATAACAATATTTGTTACGATACGATTATTTAGGGAAAAGCAAGGAAAAAAATTGATAGAAAGCGTTTACATTTAATGCCTGTTAAATGGTAAATTATCATGCAAACGGGAAAATGAATGGTAAACATATTTTTTAGTTCTAATTAAAATCAAAAATAAATAGTAGACAAACATTATAATTATTCAATAAAATCAATTATTTTAACATCACTTCAATTTTTTGAATTAAAGCCTTTGGCGATTTAACTACTGTTTGTATTGGCACTTCAATCATTTTTTTGCCTCTAAATCGTTCTTTTCCAGCTATATTAATATCTGCAGCTATGATGACTATATCTGCATTCTTAATATCCTCAGGAGTCAACTCATCATCAATCCCAATTGTGCCTTGTGTTTCAATTTTTACATTATGTTGTAATTCTTTTGCTGCTTTCACCAATTTCTCCTTCGCAATATAAGTGTGTGCAATACCGGCAGTACAAGCTGTAATTCCAATAATATTCATTTTTCTTCTTCCTTTCTATATTTAATTGCAATTTAACTAACTTTATAATTTTTTATTATGCAATCTATAAACTGTATCAAACTGTATCAAATTATGATGTAGCCTGAAAACTTAATATATCGATTACTTTTCGCGGAGTGTCTGCTTTTTTTAATTGCTCTAATGTTTCTTCATATGCTAAAGTAGCTGCTAGTTGTGAGAGAACCTTCAAATGATCGATATTTCTATTATTGTTTGGAACCGCAAAAAGGAAAATCAATTTAACTGGTGCACCATCCAAGGTCTCCCATTCAATTGGATTTTTCAACCTTGCGAAAGCAACACTGGTTTTTACAATGCAATCAGATTTTCCATGGGGAATAGCAACAAAATTTCCCATTCCGGTTGGTCCTTCTTTTTCTCTTTCATAAACAGCATTTATATAGTCTTGTTTAGAGTTTATTACTCCATCTTTTAAAAAAAGGTCCGCTAATTGTTGAAGAGCATCATCTTTATTTATTGCTTTCATATTTAAATTAATAATTTGAGGTCTTATTATATTAGAAAAATCCATTACATTTCCTCTCTTCCTTGCTTAAACATTGATTATTTATTGGTAGTGACATAGGCTATTTAAAAGGTTGAAAATTTTGTCAGTTTGTTTTATAGTTCTTAAATTGTTCAAGAATTGATCAGAATCCAGTTCTTTATAGAAATTATTTAAAATA
>JAGKQJ010000028.1 GCA_017898095.1 Bacillaceae bacterium Marseille-Q3522
AAAGAAATGTATTCTGTTATTTCCGGTAATTTCTTGACAAGCAGGAAATTCATCTATTTAATAATAAAATAATCATTTCTTCGAATTTTTTAACTTTGAATATCTAATATCCAAAATTGAAATCGCTTACATAAATTATATTGCGATGATATTCATCTTATTCAACTTAGATTTTCACAGATTATTCAAACCGGCAGATAAAGTGGGGCGATTTTTAACCAAGTTTCTTTACACATTTTATTTCACTTTTTATCCTATGTAACGTTCAGCAAGATGTGTATGAATGTTTAAAATTGGAATTTTCAATCCTGTAAAAGGAGGCAATGCCTTAAAAAAGGCATCATTATATCTTGATTTGCTACAATATTAGTACTTAAAAATGAAGTCTTGGTGGGCAGAAACATGGACTAAAGAATTTTTTTAGTTTTTGCGGGACGTTTAGGAATTTAATAAATATTTGTGAAATATGGGGATTATGTTAGATTGCAGGAGTGTGTAGACTCTACTGCTAAAGTGGGTAGTCCGACTGCAATAAAGAAAACGATTTCGGACGTGTACGACCTCGTATATTGGTTACCGATGAGAGCAAAGAACTTTTACCATTACAATTATAAATATTGCAGGTAAAATGTTTATAAGCAATTTTTTTAAATAGAATTTGAAATCAAAAGGATTGGGGATCATTTATGTATAAAAATCAAATAGACTGGAAGCAAGGGGAATGGAGCAGGGTTCCGGAAAATGCACAAGTTAAGAACGGCATCTTAATCGCAAAAGCAATGCAGGGAAGTGATTATTGGGAAAAGACGTATTACGGCTTTCAGCACGGGAACGGGCATTCCTTATTAAAAGAATGGGACTTGGCTGATGCAATTGAAGTTTCCTTTTCTCTGAAAACATTTCACGGACTATATGATCAGGCGGGGATTATGATTTGGCAAAATCAGCAGCAGTGGGTAAAAGCAGGCGTGGAAATAAATGATCATGTTCCTCATGTCGGTGCTGTTGTAACGAACGGACAATCTGATTGGTCGTTATCACCTGTGCCAGAATGGAAAGATAAAGAGAAAGTAACCATCCGCGTGTCTTTTTTCGATCAATCTCTGATTATCAGAGCAAAAGCTGCAGGAGAATTGTGGAGAACCGTGAGAGTTTGCCCTTTTGATACAAATAGTAAAACAAAAGCAGGGCCATATTTTTGTGCACCTAAAAGTGACAATTTTACTGTTCATTTTAATAGCTGGGTCAAAACTTCACCTGATGAGGATCTGCATAAGTAACCTCCGCTTTAAATCTCTCAAGGAGAAAGTAAAATGCTGTAAAGTGTGAAGACTATAGACTTTTGTAAGGCGGGCACACTCGTGAATTCATTCGTGAGTTAGCCCGCCTCCGCTGTGAGAGGTGCTTTTGCACCGTTTCATATTGCTGCAATAATTTCTTTCATTGAAAAAAATGCCAACTAATTGTAAAAAATTAACCAACATGACTGTGTAAAAGCATGTTGAATTTATATTGCTATTTTGAAAAATACTAGAATTTTTACTGATGCCGAGTACTTTTTTACCAACAAATTGAGCAGGAGTGCTTATGAAACCATCACTCCTGCTTGTTTTCATCCTCCTCAAATCGTCCGGGACCGGCAAGGCCGTAGAAAAACAAACGGACAATGTCGATACGGGTTGCTTCGTCGATGGTCATCGCAGTCTCCTTTTTCGTAAATGTCTCCATAACTGTTTGAAAATAAAAGAGAATCGATTGTTCCGAAAGCCGCTTATCAATAAAATGCTCTTCTTTTCCCTGATGGATGAGTTGGACAAATAATCCTTTCAAGCGGTTCAAATAGTATTCGTCAGCGAATTTTACAAAGTTTGAATTGCTAAAATAAAGCTGTTTAAAATACTGTTCATTAAAGATTTTTTTCTTTTTTACCGAATAATCGAACAGTTTGTCTATTTTTTTCTTGAAGGGAATCTCCTCCTTAACCAGATCGTTGAAAAAATCGTAAGCTTGATCAAGAAAATCCTTGGTCAATTGCTGGAGAATCTCGTCCTTATTTCCAAAATATTTATAAATGGTAACTGGCGAAACATGTGCTTCTTCCGCGATATCTTTCAGTGTTACCTTTTCAATGCCGTAATTTGTAAACAACTTGAAAGCCGCCTGCTTGATTTGCACCTTCTTTTTCTCTGTCCGCTTTTGATAACCATCCAATTTTTTTCACCCCAATCTGCAAACTTATACTTATCTTTTGAGCTTATTTTATCACATAAATGTTTTGTATGAAATATATAAATATAATTCAAAAAGTATTGACTTCCTTCCCTTCATTCATGTATATTATGAATGAAATTAATGATTTATATTCATTTCATTAAAATCTAGGGGGAAGCGCAATGTTCATAAAGGTAAAGAATGTAAGTAAAAGCTATAAGACTGGCGAAATTGCTTTTAAAGCCTTAACAGATGTCGATTTTGAACTTGATAAAGGGGAAATCGGCGTCATTCTTGGCCCTTCCGGTTCTGGAAAATCGACGTTACTCAACATTATCGGTGGCGTTGATACGGCTGGCAGCGGACAGGTTTTTATCGGTGATAAAAATATTACAAAAATGGGTGATAACGAACTGACGCTTTACAGAAGGGAAGCGGTTGGGTTTGTCTTTCAATTTTACAACTTGATCCCGAACCTTACTGTAGGGGAAAATGTCGAGGTTGCGACAAACATTAGCACGCATCCGATGGACGTCGCGGAGATTTTGCAGGCCGTCGGCCTTCAGAAAAAGAAGAACCGCTTTCCGAGAGAACTAAGCGGCGGCGAACAGCAACGTGTTTCGATCGCCCGTGCCATCGCCAAAAATCCGCAACTATTGCTTTGTGATGAACCAACCGGAGCACTAGACTATAAAACGTCAAAGGACATCCTTGCCCTTCTCGAAAAAATAAACAACGATTTTGGAACAACGATTCTGATTATTACTCATAATAACGCCATCAGTGAAATGGCCGACCGCGTCGTTCGTATTCGCAGCGGTGAAATTACAGAGGCGTGGAAGAACAAAGAGAAGATTCCGGCGGAAAGGATTGAGTGGTAATGGTCATTAACCGCAAAGTGAAACGGACGATGATGGAGCACAAAGCGCCGTATATCGGTTCCATTTTTTTGATTATCCTCAGTTGTTTAATTTTCAGCCTTTTTGATATGGTCAGCATCAATCTTGAGAAAAATAATCAGGCCTTCCAAGAGGAGTACGTCCAGGAAGATGCCCATTTTTCCGCGCAGCAGCCAATTGAAAATCTATCTGAACTGGAAGATCAGTATCATGTCCGGCTGGAGGAAAGGCTGAGTTTTGATGAAGAGCTAGGCGACGGGAAAGTGCTGCGCCTTTTTACTCCCAGTGAAAAAATTAACCAATTATATGTGAAAGAAGGAGAAACGATCCGCGGCGAGCAGGACTTGCTGCTCGACGTAAATTTTGCAACTGCACATGAATTGGAAATTGGTGATACGTACGAAATTAGCGGCGAAACGTTTACCATCACCGGTTTTATGATGATGCCCGACTATGTCTATATTGTACAATCGATAAATGAGATGATCGCCGATAGCACGCAGTTCGGGATTGGCGTTCTATCCCAAGAGGCTTTTGATACATTGGAACGGGGCACTCCTTCTTACAGCGTTAAATTCACGGAAGAAGCAGACCGGGAGGAGTTCAAAGAGGCCATCAATGAGGAATATCAACTTACCGACTGGCTGGAAAGGGATGAAAATCCGCGTATTACGCTCGTGAACCAAGATATTCAAACGGTCGGAGATATGTCCTGGTCCATGTCCGTTGTCATCTTGTTGATAACCTGTACCTTAATTGGCATTGTCATTTGGCGGACGTTGAAAAGGGAATTTGTGCAAATTGGCACTTTATACGCACTCGGGTATAAGAAAAACGAAATCCTCCGCCATTATCTTTCCTATGCCTGGATTGTTTCCCTGACCGGCAGCGTGCTCGGCACGATTTGCGGCGTTGCGCTTGTCCGCCCGATGCTCGCCTTTTTCACCGTCTATTATAATATTCCGGACATCCATACGAGTTGGGATATTCCAGTGCTACTTATCAGTCTCGTTCTGCCGTCGGTTTTCTTAGTCCCTGTGACATGGCTCATCGTCAAAAGAGCGCTGCGAATGGCTCCGCTTGAGTTAATGCGCGGCGGACGCACGAAAAACAAAGTCGGTTTCCTGGAAAAACATTTGCATCTCGGCCGCCTGCGTTTTAACAATAAATTCAAAATCCGCGAGCTGGCAAGAAATGTTCCGAGGACACTGCTGCTTTTGGCGGGTGTCGTCTTCGCTTCGATTTTGCTGCTGTTTGGTTTCGGCATCTACAATTCGATGCACTATTTGGTGGAAGACAGCACTAATGTCGCACAATACGAATACAATTATCTTTATAACATCCTGCAAACAGAGGAAGAAGAAGACGGCGAGGCCTATTCTGTCTACCCGTTCAGCCCTGCCGGGAAAGAAAAAACAGTTGCCAACACTTTTACTATCTATGGCATCCATCCCGAAACGGATTATTTGGATTTCGAAGATGCGGATGGCAAAAAGATCAGCTTGGATGAGACCATTATTACCCGCGCCCTTGCCAATAAGCTCGGCGTGAAAGGCGGTGACACGGTTCGTGCCGTCAATGCCTTGGACGACAAGACTTACACGATTGAGATCGACCGCGTCGCCGAAGTCTATACGGGAAACAACATCTATATGGCAAATGAGGAACTGAATGAGATGCTCGGTTTTCCGGACGCTTCCCATAACGGTGTTTTCAGCGACCGAAAACTGTCGATCGATCCGGATCTGCTTGCCAATGCAACAAGCAAGGACGAGGAGCGGAAGCGGATGGAGTCGATATTGGCGCCAATGCGGAGCGTAATGGGCGTTCTATCCGCCGGAGCGTTTGCGATCGGCCTGATTGTTATCTTTGTCGTAACTTCGCTTGTGATAGAAGAAAACAAAGAAACAATTTCGATGCTAAAAGTATTCGGCTATAAGAGAAAAGAAATTTACCGCCTCGTGCTCAGCAGCAGTACGTTTGTCGTAATCGTCGGTTATCTTTTGGCCATCCCGCTATTGATCCAGATGTTAGGTGCGTTGTTCCGTTCCATGGGTGAATCGGCGAACTATGCAATGCCGGTGCGGATCAGTGTCTGGTCGTTTGTGATAGGCTTTGTCATTATCTTTATCGCATACTGGCTGGCACAATGGATGGGAAAACGAAAGGTCAATAAGATTTCTTTGAGCGAAATTCTGAAGTCGCGAATGGAATAACTATTACTGCAACATACAAGCGGACCATCTTCCGGCTCGCTTGTATTTTTTTAGTGCGCCCGGCATGGACGATAACTTGGTGGTGAAAGTCCACTACAGGCTTGGCAGTAGGAACTGTTAGCCAAGGGCAAGGGTGTCCTTCACGAGAAGGGATCTGAAGGAAGCCGGAGGCAAACTCCCGAACTGACGAACAGAAACTGCATACAAGGCTGAACAGGAATGGATGAGTTTGCTAAGCAAAACAAAGTCCGATACTGCCCGAGTTCCACACAGTAAATGCAGCAGTTACATGGGAGGAAGGTTATCGTTCTTACCCGGGGAGTGCTCACGGACGAGCGTAGCTCGGTTGAAACAAGATTTATCGTGAGAGGTCAGCAGAAGTCATAGTAGTTTCCACAGGAAACGAAGGACGAAACAATCTTAAATCTTGGAAAGCAAGGAGGTGGAAGCATCGCCGCCCAAGCGCAGAAAATATCACGGTACAGACCAATAGATGGCTGTCTATGGAGAGATAGGTTGGAAACCGAAAGATACATAGAAGCGCGCAGGGATGCCGACATGGATATGACAGAACAAGATGGTATCAAACTGATTGATAAAGTTATTGCGGGTGAAAACCTTTGGGAAGCATACAAAAAGGTGAAAAGCAATAAAGGAGCCCCAGGGATTGATAGAATTACCGTATATCAACTGAAAGCTCATATGGAAAAGTACTATCAACCCCTGAAAAAGAAACTGAAGGAAGGAACGTACCAACCCCAACCGGTAAAAAGAGTAGCGATTCCAAAACCAGACGGCTCAAAAAGGTACTTGGGGATTCCATGTGTATTGGACAGAGTGGTACAACAAGCCATTCTTCAAGTGATTGAACCTATCATAGACCCACACTTTTCGAAAAAGAGCTTTGGCTATCGCAAAGGCAGAGATGCCCACCAGGCAATGAAACTTGCCGAACAATATTATCAAGAAGGATACCGAGTAGCGGTAGATTGTGACTTGAAAAGTTACTTCGACACGATCCATCATCAGAGAGTAAGAGCATATTTGGAAGAGTTTATCTCAGACAAAATCGTCCTTAAACTGATTTGGAAATTTCTCCGCTCCGGCATTCTTGATAAGGATATCTATATCGAAACAACAGAGGGAGCCCCGCAAGGAGGTCCATTATCTCCAATGCTGGCAAATGTCTATCTGAACAAATTAGACAGAGAACTGGAAAAGAGAGGGCATCGATTTATTAGATACGCCGACGACTTTGTCATCTATGTCAAAAGCAAGCGAGCCGGTGAAAGAGTGATGCAAAGCATCGCAAACTTTATTGAAAAAGACCTTAAGCTCATTATAAACCAAAAGAAAAGCAAAGTGTGTGGGGCAACCTCCGCCACATTTCTAGGATTCAATATACAGAATCTCATGGGGGAGTTGGATGCCGACCTAGCAGATCGGCGAAACAACGATTTAAGGATAAGCTGAGAAAGTGTACCAGCCGGAAACGACCGGGTACATTCAGAGAAATTATCAAGAAAATCAACCAAGTAACCACCGGATGGATTAACTACTACGGAATAGCACGAATGAAAACATTTATAACAGAAACCCAACAATGGTTAAACCACCGGCTTAGACAGCTGATATGGAAAAGATGGAAGAGAGTTCGAACCAGATACAGAATGCTTCGTAAATATGGAATAAACCACGACGAGGCAATGATGCTGGCAAACTCCCGAAAAGGATATTGGCGTCTATCCAAAAGCGAAATACTACACCGGGCAATAACCATCGAAAAGTTAATAAAGTGGGGACTGAAAGACATGAACCAACTTTATGAGAAAAGATACTTAAAAGATTGAACCGCCCCCATACGGATCCGTATGTGGGGAGGTGTTATCCTGAATTCAGGATAACGCCACTTATCCCGACTTTTTTGTTATCCAGTAAACTGATTGTTTTTTTCTGTTTTCAATTGGGATTACTGAAAAATTTGGGTTAACTTTTTATGCCAAACCACACAATTTCTTTATCATTTCCTCATCATCCTTCCAATTGATATCAATGCCATCACTGAATAATGGGTTTAGGGGATAATAGATTCTATGTTTTGCTTGCTCTTTTTCGAAACATAAAGGCTGGATACAAGGCAGCAACCCTGCATTCGAAAGAGTTAGGAAGAGCAATCGTTTCTTTGTGACTATATACTTTCCTTTCATCCTAAATTCCCATGTTTTTATACCTAGGTTTTGAAAAAGGTTGATATTAAAGTAATTTCCGTATTCGCTTCATTGGTATAATTATACCTATGCTCAAACCGTTAATTCCAAGAAACCCTTTATTGATGAGGCTTTAGGGATGCCTAGGTATAATTTCCCGGGAATGCAGGATTCATAGCCTCCGGTTACATGGATTTCTGAAAATATTCTTATTCCTCTAATTCTCCAGTTCAATGTCTTTTTTGTAATACTTGCATTTTTGAATTGATTCTGATAGAGATAATACAGCTTTTCCATAAACGTTTCCTGAAAATTAGAGATTCCCTGTGTTTCATAAAAGCTGATAATAGGGTGGAAAGCCCTTGTATCATAAGATTCCAAAGTGCTTTCTTTTAATCATATTTCTCTCAGTAATTGCATCGCCTTTTGTACTAAAACTGTTATGTCTTTTGTCATAATGATTCCTTCAATAAATAAATTTGATAAGGTCAAATCCATTATAAAAGGAAAAAGTTATTCCGACTTTTTAGGCGATCTATATCAAAAACACTGAAATTCAGCCGTGTTTCGGGATAACAAAAAAGTCGGGATAAGTGGTGGGAGAGGTCGGAGGCTAAAAGCCTCCTCCTACTCGATTTTTCTGCCCGAAACAGAAATGAATCATTTCGTATCTTTACACCGGCATAGTCTGATATCTTTAAATAGAGAAAGTTTCCAATTATAACTGTAAAATCCGCACAATACTCATTATTCTCCCGTTTGGATACTGGCAGCAGACTGTTTTTCTATGAATCGTTTCCGTCATTTATTCAAACATATCATTTTACGTAAAAACCATTCTCGAACTAAATCAGCTTATAAATATAAAAATAGTTCACTTACTGCTAGAAATAAAATTTTTTTTGTTTGATAGTATTGATAGTAAAAAATTTTTTCGCTATAATAATTGTTGTTGAAAACTCTTTCTTTTTAATCATCATTGAAAGGGCTTACTATATTAGAAGGGTGACTTCGCATGGAGGTATATTTATTAATTGTTACACTATTAGCAATTGGAATCGTTATTATTGGTGTATCTTGGTTTAAATGGCATGCGTTTATTAGTTTGACAATTGCCGGTTTGTTTTTGGCTATTATGTCAGGGATGTCATGGGAAAATATTGTTACTGCCTATGAATCAGGTGTAGGTGGTGTTTTAGGGCATCTAGTAGGGATTCTTGCGTTAGGAACCATTTTAGGGAAAATGCTTTCGGAATCAGGTGCTGGTCTGCAAATAGCAAATTATTTTATAAAAGTTTTTGGAGAAAAGAAATTACCGTGGGCGATGTTCTTATCCGGATTTATAATTGGAATTCCCGTATTCTTTGAAGTAGGAATTTTAATTTTATTACCTCTGGTGATTTCGATTCATAAAGCGACAAAACAAAATATTTTATTGATCGCATTGCCGGTCGCAGCCGGTTTAGGAGTTGTTCACGGCCTTGTACCGCCGCATCCTGGCGCTGTTGCTGCGATAGGAATCTATGGGGCTGACTTAGGAAAAGTACTATTATACTCACTAATTATTGCTCTTCCGGCAGGTATTATTGGCGGTCCGTTATTTGCAAAGTGGATCTATAAGAGAGTGACTCCACAAGGAGAACCTGAGCTTGTAAAGGTAAAAGATACGGGCGGAACAACATCTGCTCCAAGTGTAGGCATTTCTTTCTTAACGATTTTAATGCCTGTTATCTTAATGGTATTAGGGACAGCAGCACCATATATGCCCTTGCCATCAACAGCGGAAAAATTCCTTGGCTTTCTCGGAAGCCCGCTCATTGCGCTTTTAATATCTTGTTTTCTGGCTTTCTATTTTCTTGGCTTCCGCAGAGGGCTGGATCGAAAGATTATCAAAAAATTCACAGATGAATGTATTATTCCGGTTGGTTCGATCATTTTAATTATTGGTGCTGGCGGAGGTTTCAAGCAAATTCTTATTGAAAGCGGTATCGGTTCTATGATTGGATCCATTTCCGAAAATTTATCCTTGTCACCGCTTGTTCTTGCATTTTTTATTGCCGGGTTAATCAGGGTTGCTACTGGTTCTGCTACTGTTGGATTAACAACTGCTGCCGGGATTGTTTCGCCGATTATTGCCAATATGTCAGGGGTAAATTTAGAGTTGCTTGTGATCGCAACGGGTGCCGGTTCAATGATGTTGTCGCATGTAAACGATGCCGGATTCTGGATGGTAAAAGAATATTTAGGGCTGTCCATCGAAGAAACGTTTAAAACGTGGACAGTACTTGGAACAATCTTATCGTTTATTGCATTTGGAGGCGCTTTACTATTAAATATCTTTGTTTAATCGGTTTTTTTTAAAATAGAATGAAAGATTTATTAATAGGGTAAAAGAAGAAACGAAACAACAACAATAAAAATGAAAAGGGGACTTTTCACATGGCTTTATTAAAATGTTATTTCCCTTCCGACGCGTTACTGCTTAAAACAAGTATGACTGTGATCCTTCCGGACCTTGCCGGTGCTATGAAAGTGGAGAAACGGGATCATTATCCAACGCTTTATCTTCTGCATGGATTATCTGATGATGACACCATGTGGCTGCGCCGTACGAACATTGAACGATATGCTTCTGCATACGGCTTAGCAGTTGTCATTCCGCAAGTGCACCGCAGTTTTTATATGGATATGGCTTATGGCAATAAGTATTGGACATTTTTGAGCGAAGAATTGCCGGAAATTGCCCGCGCTTATTTCCCATTATCAGATAAAAGAGAAGAAAATTTTGTTGCCGGATTGTCGATGGGCGGTTACGGAGCATTAAAATGGGCGTTCAGAAAACCGGAACAGTTTGCCGCAGTTGCAAGTATGTCAGGAGTTGTTGATATCATAAATATAAAAAATATACCGGAAGTCCCACTGGACGATTATCAATTGATTTTTGGTAACCAACCAATCAATGGTACGGAAAATGACTTGTTTTATTTACTAAAGCAGCTTGATAAAAAGGATACAATGAAACCAAAGGTTTTTCAATGCTGCGGTACAGAAGACTTTTTGTATAATGATAATGTAAAATTCCGCGATGCCTGCCAACAAGCAAATCTTGATTTCACCTATCAAGAGGAGAAGGGAACACATGATTGGGACTACTGGGATAAGAAAATACAAGATGTGTTAGCATGGCTTCCGTTATAAATATTAATAAAAATGATAAAGCAGGGCGGCTATTCTCATAGCCACCCTGCTTTATCACCAAGAATAGTATTTATCCGTTCGTTTTTTTCTTCATCGTTCAAATATTCAAAAAATCCAAGGCGGTTTCCCCACGGATCTGTAAAGGTACCCCATTTTACCGGAACTTCTTTTCTTTGAAAAATTTCAAATTTATCGACCTGCAGTTCTTTTGCAATCCTCTCCCGCTCTGCAACGATATCCATTACACCGAAACGAATTGGCCCGCTCCCGTTTGTGGGTATGCCTTCGGCCACTTGTAACCAGCACCCGGGGATAAGCTCCCATTCTGCAAACCCTTCGTGCGGAACAAAATCCGGTTCTTTTTGTAGTAATGTTTGGTACCATTTTTGTCCTTTATTGATGTCCGTCACACGAATTTGTACGGTCATTTCATAGATCATCACCATCACCTCTATTTCAGATTGTTGTTTAAGATACTCTCCTCTAAAACAGCAGATTTATCCCCATATACTTTTGTAATATGATTTTCACCCCAAGCACATAAGGAATCTAAAATAGCTTGTAAACTCCAGCCGTAGTCACTGAGTTCATATTCTACCTTCGGCGGAACCTGATTATATACAATGCGATTAATAACTCCATCTTCTTCTAATTCTCGTAATTGCTGCGTTAACATTTTTTGCGTAATGTTTGGCATCAGCCGTTTTAATTCACTGGTGCGTTTTTTGCCGTGTGTTAAGTGGCAAAGGATCACGCATTTCCATTTTCCGCCGATTACTTCTAAAGTAGCTTCAACGCCAATATTGTACTTTTTTTGGATATTCTCAATCATTTTTTCGCACCCGTTTCTTTTTCTAGTTGTTGTTTCTATCGATTGCATCAAAAGTCTACTATTCTTTTTTGCGGTCAAAGGGTACTAAAAAGTACCTATAGAACTTTTTGGTGCTTATCATACAAAAAAGTGCGTACTTTTCATAATGACTGCTATCTATCATAATAACATTTGCCGGTTGATTTTTACCATACCTTTTTATATATAGTCTGCAGACTGATATAAAATATAACAATGGGGGAGGAAAAAAGATGAATAAAAGTAGTACATTGGCGCTTTTGGCATTGGCAATAAGTGCATTTGCGATTGGGACTACTGAATTTATCAGTGTTGGATTATTACCACTTATCTCGCAGGATTTAAATATATCTGTTACTACTGCCGGATTAACGGTTTCATTATACGCTTTAGGGGTAACTTTTGGGGCACCCGTTTTAACATCAGTGACTTCTCGCATGTCACGGAAATCTTTATTTCTGGAGAAAAAAGACCAATCAATTGGAAATGTCGAAACGACACGATGGTTATAAGAGCTAAATTCCAAAGATATCTTATCACAAATAATTTTCACTCAGAAAAGGGGTGCACCATAAGTCGGATTGGGCACTCCTTTTTAAATAAAAAGAAGACAAACTATTGGCAATTAGATAAAAACATGAATTATGATGAACTTGGATAAAATCTGTAAAGGGAAAGAATTGATCAAAATAGATTGGAGGAACTTCCATGGATTTATCCTTTAAAGGAAAAACGGCACTTGTGACGGGATCTACCGCAGGAATTGGCAAAGCCATCGCTAAATCGTTAGTTGCGGAAGGAGCTACTGTACTGATTAACGGACGCCATGAAGAAAAAACGGCGCAAACAATAAAGGAAATTCAAACGCAGTATCCTGAAGCAAATCTTACACCGGTGGTTGCAGATTTAGGAACAGAACAGGGCTGCCGGAAGGTGACCGAACAGTATCCTGAAGTAGATATTCTTATTAATAATCTCGGAATATTTGAGCCGGCAGAGTATTTTGATATTCCTGATGAAGACTGGTTTCGTTTTTTTGAGGTTAACATTTTGAGCGGTGTCCGGCTGTCTCGCTCGTATCTAAAACAAATGCTGAATAAAAACGAAGGCAGAATTATTTTTATTGCCAGCGAGGCTGCCATTATGCCATCGCAGGAAATGGCCCATTATAGTGCAACAAAGACAATGCAGCTTTCGCTTTCCCGCAGCTTGGCGGAGTTGACAAAGGGAACTAAAGTTACTGTCAATACAGTAATGCCGGGTTCTACGTTAACAGAAGGTGTGGAAACGATGTTAAACACTCTTTACCCGAAAGAAAATTTGTCAATCGAAGAAGCAGAAAAACGATTCATGACAGAGAACCGCCCGACTTCGATTATTCAAAGATTAATCCGGCCGGAAGAAATTGCGCATCTCGTTACTTTCTTAAGCAGTCCGCTTGCATCCGCGATTAACGGGTCTGCCTTGAGGATTGACGGTGGCTTGGTACGGAGTGTGTTTTGATTATATTTTACGATGCTAAACCCTGCATAAAATGTGGTAAATTGAAGGTGCACACCGCCGTATGCCATTTTTGAAAAGAATGCTGATTAACAAAAACGGAGCATGGAGATGATTTTTTCATGGAGATTAAAAATCCCGCTTTTAATTATGATAAGCACGGACAGCATTATTCTCATTATAGAAGAACGGATCCAAGAATTGCAAAATATGTATACGAGGCGCTGGCGGATGCACAGACCATTTTGAATGTCGGCGCTGGGAGCGGTTCCTATGAACCGGAGAACAAATATGTCATGGCCGTTGAGCCGTCCGCTGCGATGCGCTCCCAGCGCCAGAAAATGGGCAAAGCCCCGGCCATCATCGGGACGGCGGAAAAACTTCCGTTTGATGACGAGGCTTTCGACGCTTCGATGGCAATGGTCACCGTTCACCATTGGCGGGATTTACCAAAGGGATTACGGGAATTAAGAAGAGTTACCCGCAATCAAGTCGTGATCATGACGTTTGATCCTAACGCACTGGAACTGTTCTGGAATGCGCGTTATTTTTCCGAATTGATAGAAGTGGAAAAAGCGCGCTATCCGGAAATAGCGTTTATCACGAAAACGCTGGGCGGCAATTGTGAGGTCCGCAGCATTCCTATTCCGTTTGATTGTGTGGACGGGTTCCAGGAAGCGTTTTTAGGGCGCCCCGAAGCTTTTCTGAATAAAGAAATCCGCAAGTCGCAATCAGCGTGGGGCTTTTTGTCGGAAGATACGGAGCGCAGATTAGTGACCAGGCTTGCCAGTGACTTGGAGTCTGGAAAGTGGGATCAAGAATACGGCGAATATCGCCAAAAAGCATTTTTTTCAGGTTCGCTGCGTCTGATTATTGCAAAATAACAGCAGCCGTTTTCAAACGATCGGTTGTTAAGAGAACAAATAACAGTCCATAGAGTGTAAGCGTGCCGAGCCCGTATAGAAAAGGTTCATTCGGGGCAGTAAACGGGATGAGCAGCTGTGTCCATGTAAAAGGAACATAGAATCAAGAATGAGCAGCATTGGGTGAAGTGCCCCTATAAAAACACCGCTCGTATTCGCAAAAAAATGGAGGGACATCATACGGGAACGCATTTGTTGCTTTCCTTTCCAGATTGGCATTCCATATAATATTCCGAGACAAATGCCAAAAAACAGCAGGAGATAAGCTGCTATTCCAAGTGTTCTTGTGATCAGCCATGTCGGAACGGTTGAAAGTGGTGATCCGGACTGGCGAACCATTTCTATAAAAACAGCATAGGCGACAATCAAAACGATACCGGTGAACCATTTTAATCGTTTGTGTTTTTGTTCCATAAAGAAATACTCCTTTCATCTGCAGGAAGGGTGATTTGTTCGATTAATACTGCTTTATTGCAAAATTGATTAAGGTTAGCGGATGCAGCTACCCGCCCTTGTTTATTAATAAAAATAAATGCAAGATCCGGTCTGTGTGATGCTAACCAATCCGAACCGTTTTTGCAGCTGATGATAATAAAGCACTTGGCATAAATTTCACAAGGAAGAAGTGTCTTGCCAATTACCGTCACCTGCAAACAATCCGATTGTGCAGGGCGGCCAGTGCGCGGATCAATAATATGATGCATAATTTGGCCGTTCTGTTTCCAGCTTCGTTTCACAATACTGCTTGTCGCAGCGCAGGTCCGGTCTTTCAGCCAAAGTTTTGCGATATGATTCTTATCCGAAAAAGGATGTGCAACACCGATTAGCCAAGGTTCTCCGGTGGTTTGCCATGACACGAGATCACCTCCGGCATCAATCAAGCCTTTTTTTCGTCCTCGTTTAATCAATGACTCGGCAATCTCCTGTACGCTCCAACCCTTGGCGATTCCGCCGAAATCAAGCAAATTGGCCGTGTTGATTTTTACAATCCGGTGATTAAGATCAAACAGGATTGGAAAATTTGCGGGAGATGGGGAAACTGGTTGATCGTATGCTTCGGCATTGACCTGGTTGATTTTTTCAAAAGATTGCCGGTAGCCTGATTTTTCGAGTACCTGTCCGAGAAAAGGAGTAAAAATGCCACCTGTCTCATCAACATACTTAAGTGATTCATAGAAAAGCCTGGCGAATAATTCAGAAATCTTCGTTTCCTGTCCAGCCATTCTGTTAACAAAGCTAAGCTCACTTGCAGGGAGGAAACGCGAAAATTTTTCTTCCATGAACTTGAACCACTGAAAAACTTCTTCCGCATCGGCAGCACTAAGTCCGGATGTAAGAACATCTGTGTTCATTGCCCTGCTTTTGAAAATTTCCATTATTAAGAGCCTCTTGTGTTGGTGACTGGTTCTTGTTCGACAGAGGCAATACTTTTTCCCGGTTCAAATCCGGCACTTACACTTTCCAAAAGTGTGCCTTCGGATGCAGCCGTTTCCGGCAGGAATTGAGCTTGGGCATCGGTCCGGTTTGCCTCGCTTCCAACTGTGATTTCCCCGCTATAAATAACACGGTTCTCCCAGCGGATATTCCCTTCTATTTTATATACATAAGTTCCCGGTTGAACGGGCTGCCCGGAATCATCTGTACAGTCCCAGTAAGCAACATGCATACCGGACTCCTGCTCAGGAAGACTGACCATTTGCACTTGATCGGCTGATGAATGTTCCCAATCAGCGGCTTCGCGCCATTCCGGAAGGCTTTCCGGTCTCATTCTGTAGCCGCCGTTCGCTGTAAAACTCGATGCACGCAACGTTTTAATATAGTTTCTATTGCTGTCCTCGATCCATATCGCGATCTGGTTGCTGGCAAGTCTGTCCAGATGGTAAAGCTGATAATGGATATCGACAAGCCCCGGAGTCGTTACTTCGGGATTACTGGGTGCAACGGGTGTTGCCGTTCCGGAGGAAGCCGTATTGGAAGCAGAGCTGGAATTTGGCTGTGAAGCGGAAAAAGGATTATCTGCATGGGCAAAATTAGACATACCTGAAATGATAATGACACCTGTACCGATCGTTCCGACAACAGGTATCAATACTTTTTTGAAATTTTTCATAAGTATCACTCCAATCGGGTGCTTTGCATAAGCAATTTAAACGCAGGAAGGTATGAAAAAATATTTGACTTTATTATACTGCTAACGTAAATTTTTTTCGAAAGAAAAACGGAGTAAACGGAATTTTCTCATTATGAGGGAAAAATTTTTATTAAAAAGTTTAGTACTGTTTTAATAGGGCTGTTGTTAAAAAGTGCAAAAATGAAACAATGAAAGGGGTTAACCTCTTGGAGGATAAAAAAGCAAAAAAATCTCAAGAAGCCCTTTGATCTTCTTGAGACTCCGATTAAAACTTGTTACAGATTCGTTACAAGTGATAAAATTAATAAGATCCCCATTAATCCACTTACTGCAATTGCGTTTTTTCTTAGTTTACTTGGTGCTCTAGGTACCAGGGAGCGGTAATAAAGCACAGTTCCGAGGGCAACGATAGAAAATTCCACTATGATGCTGATGATTGGAAATTTCCACAAACCTAGTCCAACGAGCGGTAAATTCCCCAAATTCCCCGGTAGGATTGCCATGTCAGCCCGATGAACGATCAGATCCAGAAGCCAATGGCTAAATACGACGGCTGAAATCACCATACCTCCCCGTTTTCCCCAAAATCTCCAAGCTGCTAACCCGGCAATGATGGCAAGAATCATAGCACTAATGAAGGAATGGGAATAGTCCGCATGAATAAGGATTTCACCGTAGCCCCCTTCGTCGACATTCTCCAATGACTCAGCACCGGTTATATAGAAGGGGATAAAAGCAATCTCCAATAATTGTGTACTTACCATTAGCGCCCATAATGGTACTTCGGGTGTTTTGGCTTTTACGGCAGCAGCTAGCCCAAAATGTCCTGCGATCATATTATTTCATCTCCTTTTCTATTGAGGCACGTAATTTACGATCTAAAATTCCGCAAACGACTGTAAAAAGAAGCATAAATACGATAAAACTCAATGTTCATCACTCCAATATTGAATTGGATGTTCCGGCTTATATTCCTTCATTTTATTGATGCCGGCAAGAAAGGCATCGATAATCAGACATAAACTCAGGTCACGGTCGAACGGCATTGCAAAGCCGCGTTTTTGGTCAAGGGACGTAAAACCGTGTAAAATACTGCGAAGTCCTCTCACGGCATGAATAGAGGCTACTTCGTCTAAATCATAGCCTCTTAATACAAAAGTTAAAAGGTCAACCGTTTTTTTGGCAATTTGCCGAAACTCTTCATCCTTTGCATCTCCCGGCATCCACAGGATAGCTTCGTATAATCCCGGGTGAGAACGGGCGAAGTCCAAATAGGCATTGCTTATTGCATGAACTGCAGCATCCTTTGCACGGCCGGCTGCCTCTTTTGTCAACATCTCATACATTCGTTCTAATCCATAGATAGCAAGAGCTCTTTGCAGGCCAGGGAGTCCGTCCACATGGTTGTACAAAGAAGGCGGACGAATTTGCAGTTTTTTCGCCAGTGTAGCTAATGTGACAGCTGGCATCCCTTTTTCATCCGCAATTTCTGTTGCTGCCTGTAAAATTGCTTTTTTATCCAGTCCTGGTCTGGGTGACATCTCCATTCCCTCCCCTTAACGTAGCGATTTTTCAAAGCGGGCAATCGCATTCCCGATCATTTTCTGCGGATTTTTGAGCATCTCTCCGTGCCCGACGGCAAGTAAAGATGGGTTTAATGACATTATTTTTTTTGCACTTTTCAATGCAACTTCTTTATTCCAGGTCGCAAGCGCGGGAAACGGGAAAAACATCCGCAAATCACCGGCAACAGCAATTCCGCCGCGGGTTTGAAAGGCATCGCCGACAATAACCGCGTTGGTTCTTTCCTCAACAAAAGACATGGATCCCGGCGTATGGCCGGACGTATAAATAGCTTTTAGTGAGCCAATTTGATCTCCTTCTTCAAGAAGGACATCAGCACTTGTTTTTATTCTTTTTGGCAATCCTCCCCGCAAAGGTGTATTTGGTTCATTTTCATCTAAAGTGTGATCACCTCTTAACAAACGTTCATCTCTTTTTGAAATATAGACTTTAGCATCAGGCAGCATTTCTTTTAATTTGTCGAGTGACCCTATATGATCATCATGGGCATGAGTCAAAACAATTCGTGTGATCGGCTTGCCGATTTTTGTTGCTGCCTGCAAGATGTTTTTATAGCTGAAGGGAAGTG
This sequence comes from Bacillaceae bacterium Marseille-Q3522, assembly GCA_017898095.1. GTDB lineage: Bacteria > Bacillota > Bacilli > Bacillales > Cytobacillaceae > JAGKQJ01. The sequence goes on from JAGKQJ010000028.1 coordinate 18,288, forward strand.
CTGTATCCACTAAAGTCAGCTCCACTTGTTCTTCAACTAAGTAACAATTCACCGGAAAAAGGACGGGGAAAAAAATTAATTGGGAAATCGGACCTTCCTGAATAATCTTCATGTTTAATCTCCTTTTTAATAAACTAATAATGTTAGTTTTATTTTAACTAATGATATTAGTTTATGCAAGTATTTTTATCTTTTCCTGCTTGAAAGGTAAAGTCCTCTGCTTCTAAGCGAAACGGAGGTGGGCTTAGAGTCACCACCTGATTTTCCAAGTATAGGCCAAATGTAACGAATTCTATTTTTATCTACAGAGACTTATCCACAGTCCAAACCGGCAATCTTTTAACATTTTTCAGACTTATGCACACAATCCACAATATTTTCGTTTATTATCCACATTATCCACAGTTCTGTGGTGCCTTATTTAAAAAGGAGTACTCGATTTATCCACAATTCCGACAACTTCTGTGCATAACTTGTGAGTAAAAATAGGGAATATGCATGATAAAACAGTGAATAAAATAATGTAATATAGGAGTAAGGTGAAATTTAACAATTATATGGAAACAGGAACGAATATGAATAAAAGGGAGAAGGAAAATGGATAAACGTTCAAAAGAAATGAGGAGTAGTGTATTTAGAGAAGAACTTGAGACATTAAAAATGAGAAATTATATAAGTGGGACAGATTTCACGAAGATTTCAAGCGCTTATGACTCCTATATTCATGATCTCAACATGGAGCAGGAGCGGATACGAAACCAGGAAAAGAAGACAGTCCCTGCTGTTCAACCAAAGCCTGTTGTACAGCAGCAAAAACAAATGCCAAAGACGCAGCCTGTAAAGCAGAAAAAAACAGCGGAGCAGCTTCGGGAAAGAAACCTTTCTATCATCTTAGTTGTTGGTGTTATTTCTTTGCTTTTCGGAGGATTAATTTTGGCTACTACCGGATGGTATTTCATGAGTGAACATCTTAAAGTGCTTAGTATTAGCATGATCTCAGTCGTATTTTTTGCCATGAGTTTTATTGCCATGAAATTAAAAATAACCCAGACAGCTTTCGCCTTTTTAACGCTGGCAAGCTTTTTTGTTCCGATCGCATTCCTTTCAGCAGCTTATTACCAATTGTTTGGTGAGTATTTATCCCTAACCGGAGAAGGAAGGTGGCTGCTTGGCGTTTTTGTCGGGATTCTTTGCTTTGCTCTATATATGAAAATTGCCGCCTTTTTTAAATCAAAAGCTTTCACGATTTTTACTTTGAGTACGTTTTCAATAACTGTTATTTTTGGATTGCTGTATATATCCCCTTCTGCAGATTGGTTTTCTTTTTTGTTGGTATTATTTAACATACTATTTTTATCGAACATAGATCGTTTGCGGGATGAAAAACGGCTTAAGCTTTTTAAAACTTGCTTGTATTCTTATTTTCAGTTTAAATTGGCTGTAGAATCGTTTGTAATCTTCGTATTTTTTTCCGGAAGTTTCCTGTATTCCATTGTATTATTGCTTGCCGCAGGACTGCTCTTTATGATGTCTCTCCGGTTTCATACATTCTATCATTTTGCATTTAGTGTCATTTTTTCGTACGGCTATGTTCATTTGCTGGGGAATCTGCCGTTTCACTTATTGGATTCGTTATTCATCGCGCTGTTGCCAGCTATTTTTTTCATGCTGTCGATTAAACTGAAAAAAAGGAAACCATTTTTCGCGGAAAGTTTTAAGTATACCGCAGTGGCAGTAAGTCTTCCTGTATTTTTATACATGCAAGTGGCTGCCTTTTTCCAGGGATTCTACGCAGAAACTGCTATGGCACTGACTATTTTAGCGGCACTTTACATCTGGATAACGATGGACGTAAAACAAAAAGCTTACACTTTCCCGGCTGTTTTTTTCCTCACGTTGTCAGTCTTTCATTTTGGAGTATCATTAAACTTCACCAACCTTCAGCAAAACTGGTTGCTTTTTATCTTTAGTACTGTCATTTATTTTGGGCTCTATCTTTTTAATCGTGCAAAAGCATTAAAAATCTTTGCATTAAGTGCAGTCGTTATTCCGTGCACCGTTGTATTTTTATTAATTCTCGATGCTCTCTTAGTGAAAGAGTGGCTGCTGCTAAGCATCTGGTTTTTCATTATTGCGTGTGCTTTTTTTATCACCTACCGGCAAGACGATTCATTTGGCAGAACAGCAGGAATATATGGGTTTCCAATCAGCTTATTATTAGCACTGTCTACGATCTATGGTGTTATTGGCGACCTTTCAAAGTGGTATACGGATCAAATTTATCTGAGCGGACATTTTACCGGAGTTGCGTTTGTATTGCTCGCTTGTGCTCTTGCATGCAAAAAATGGAATTTAAAGGACTTTTTCAACCCGTTTTTTATCTCGGCTCTATTTTCCTACTTAATTGCCTTTATTAGCTTATTTAACATTTTTGAAAGCCATTCTGACATGTATTGGACGCTGATTTTTCTGGCAGGAATTTTAATCAGCGGTTTATCTGTTTATGTCTATCGCTTTGGACCATTATGGCTGGCTGTCACTCTCTTCAGCGGTCTGACCTATCTCCCATTGGGAGGAATCATTGCCCCCAATAACCATTCGTTTTTAGCCGCGTATTTTCTTTTTGGCGGATTGTTTTTCTTGTTGGTTACGGAAATGGTCGCTAAATTTTCCCGAACGGGCAGATTATACTTCTTCTGGTTCAGTCATCTTGTAAACTTTATCGCCATAACATGGGTGTTTCCAGTTGTAGCACTTGGATTAGCCGGTCCTCCGTTATGGTACATCTTTCCGGTTGCTGTTTATATCATTAGCGCAAAAAAAGCAAAAAAGACATGGGAAAAATATTTGTTCACTTATGCTGGATTTACAGCTTTTTCTATTCTATTATTTTTGTACTCTGATACATTCACGGAGATGCATGTTACCCATTCTGTCATTGCCACCGCTATTGTCGCTTTTGGATTTTGGTTTTTTAGCGGGGATCAATGGAAAAAGATGTATGAATACTATTTGATCTCCGTATTAAATTTTTCGATTTTCGTATATATAATAGAAGGAAGCATGCCATTCCGACTGTTTGATGTTCTTTTTGTGACGCTTATTGTCATTTTTACTTCATATTTACTGCATCAGAATAAATGGGATATCTTTAATGGAGTGGCGTTCACTTTAAGCTTTAATATTTATGTGCTCTATTTTTTAAGTGAAGATATATGGATCGGTAGTATTTTTCATTTGCTGTTAATCATACTACTTCTGGCAGCAAGCAGGCATTTTTATTTTAGTATTTTTCAAAAAGCAAAACCATTTCCAGCCTTCGATTGGTACCGGGTATTTGCGCTTATTTATGTTTTGGTGCTTATTTCCCAGATTACGGATCGGACGGATGGTCTTTTCCCTGAACTGTTCGCTTCTTCCACTCTGCCGGTTTATTTTGTCATACTGCGGACAAAAACCGGATGGTTCATTGAGAAAAAAGTGTATGATGTTCTGCTTGTTACTTCTGCTTTCTATCCTTATTTTGTATTGTTCGACTATATTGCCGTTCCGGATGTATTAAAAACAGAAATGGTCTGCCTTCCTTTCTTAATCGCGGCGACGATATTGCTTCGTAAAATATTTTATGTTGCGCAAGTTTCTGCAAGGATAGAAATTGGTGTTGTTGCATTATTTTTCCTGATTTTTATTGCGGATGCAAACTGGAGCCATACGATATACGATGCGATTATCATCGGAACCATCTCCCTTATTGCGATGGTAATAGGCTTTGTTTTGAAATATAAATCCTATTTTTTGGCGGGAACGATTACGATCTTGTTGAACATTTTTATCAATACAGAACCGTTTTGGGGAAGCCTCCCGTGGTGGTTATATCTGATTATTGGCGGAATTGCTCTAATTGGTACAGCAAGCTTTTTCGAATGGAAAAAGCAAAAAACGAAAATAACATCGGGAGATTGGTTGAAAAAGCAGAAAGCAAAAATAAACCATTGGTTCCGGAAATGGAACTGAGAATTAAGGAAAAGGTTCTAGTGCTATTGGTTTTGGAGATATTTATGAAAGATTTTATGATAGTATGGGATCCATGTATGAAAAAGTCGCGAAAGAATGTGACAAGGATGAATCATTATTTCTGCTATTAAATGACCGTCTTTATACGATTTTGGAAGATTCATCAGAAATCGGCTGGGGTTATCATGATGAATTAGCACATATATATTATTCCATAAAATGGGTGGAAGAAGAATAAAATTGGAAAAGTCTAAAGCGGAAAGAAAACGCGATCGGAAAATCCTGGAGAAATACGAGCAGAAGCTTACAGAGGATGAGCTAGACAAACTTTATCAACAATTTAACGAGTGGAAAGCCGGTAAGCTTGGTTACGATGAGTTAACAGCAAGAATTCATCAGTTTCATAAAAAAAATCAAAAAATATGGTCTATGTTCCACGATGGCTATGATGAATTTCTTATTTTTGAAGCAAAAAAGGAATTAAATATGTTTAGCGAGGATAACCTGAACGACGAATTATATCAACATTGGTTGGATCTTATCGGAAAGTAATATGTTAATATGAATTGAATGGCAGCAAAAGCAAATAAGAGAAAGAATGATTTGCTTTTGCTGTTGGTGTTTGGACTAACATTGATAAGTTTTAATTTGAACCTAAGAAAACCGTTTCTATTTCTTCTTCCTCGACGATTTCGTTATGCAAAGAAACTTTATCGCAGATTAAGGGGCAGTAATACCCCCACCTCAAAAATGGAGGTGATACCAATCAAGTTAGGCGGGGGATAAACTGCCCCTAAAAGCCCGATTGGTGAAACAAGGTTTCTCTTAAGGCTTCAGCCATTAGAGAAATCAGTCAGGCTCCGCGTGATAAGGTTTTTCTTAGGGCTTCAGCCCTTAGAAAAATCAATCGGGCTCTGCGTGACTAACCATCAGTGGGGGATGAGGGCCACTAAAGGCGCAGGCGTCCTGTTGTAGCGTCGGCACTAGTACGTCCTGTACGTCGAAAAACCCCAACTGAAGGAAGTTTCACTTTATAAAGCGGATAATCAGCCTGATATACATAATAAATAACAATTATTCGTTTATATATGAAGATCTTTTGCCATAATGGGAAAGATAGGAGGAAAATCGATGGAAGGTATTTTCTTTTACTGGCTGACTTGGAGCTTTTGGATCATCACTACTTTTTTCTTGAATAAGCGAAATCCGTATCGTTTCGGCCTGTCTTTTTCCCTGCTTTGCCTGATATGTCTGTCGCCTTACACAATCAATGTATATGGTATAAATGTTTCCTGCAGCAGTTTGTTTACTCTTACTATTACATATTTGTATGTGGCAATTTTTCAGGTGAAAAAAGTGATTTCCTTTATTGTCGGGACAGGAATCTTAATGCTTGCCTATTTCTCGTTTTTATTATTTGAGATCTATGATCCGATTTGGGTCATTTTTAAAAGGGAATGGCTGCTTGCCGGTCTTTTTACACTTTTGGTTATGACTTTGCAAAAACAACTTAAAATACGGGTAATGATGATTATTCAAGCTTATATCCAGGGAGATATTTTGTTTGCAGGATTGTTGCAAACGTATTCGATGCCTTATGCGGCAGGTTCGGCTGCTTTAATGGATGTAATCATGATTACATCCGGCTCATTACTCGCTGTTGCAGGATTGCACAGATTTATTGAAAAAACAGGAAAACTGATAAATTCTTTGGAGAAAGGGAAGCATAAAACAATATGAATGAATATACGAACGCCATTTTATTTGGCGTAATCGTCGGTACATTAGCGCGTATTTATATGCTCCGCACGGATTACCGGCAATACCCTACTTATTTGCATGGGAAAATAATACATATTTCGCTTGGGTTTATTGCCGCTTGCTTAGGCAGTGTCGCGATTCCGTCGATACTGACGAAAGAATATACCGCTGTTACTTTTTTAACCATTGCTGCTTCCCAGTTTCGGGAAGTGCGAAATATGGAACGAAATACATTAACGGAATTAGACTCTTATGAACTGGTTCAAAGAGGGAGAACTTACATCGAAGGAATTGCAATTGCCTTTGAGAGCAGAAATTATCTCGTTATCTTTACTGCACTTTTTAGTACATTATGTTATATCGTTTTTCATATATGGGCAGGCATCCTCGCAGCGATTCTTTGTCTGTGGATATCAAGACATCTTATGGCGGGCGGAAGGCTGAAAGATATTGTCCACATCAAATATGTGGCGCCCGCTTTCGACGGAGCGGGGTTGTATGTAGATAATATTTATATCATGAACATCGGGATAAAAAAACGGCAGGAGGAAATCATCCGCTATGGAATGGGATTTATACTCGAACCGAAAAATGCAAATGCACAATTAACGATTGCCAATTTAGGCCAGCGGCAGGCCATCCTTCATGATCTTACAACGGCACTTGGGATATACCGTGATTCAGGTACACCTGCGCTTGTTCCGTTAGCAAAAAGAGATCTTACAGATGGCAGGATTGCTGTGTTTGTTTTGCCTCAGGATAGAAATATTGAAAAGGCAATAAACATTATCGGATCTGTTCCGACTTTGGAAAATGCAATTCGCATGCCAAGTGAGCGAAATACGGCAACGGAAGGAAGAGAGCGATTATGACAATTGAAAAATATATTCTCGCTGTTATCACAACCAATCATGATAAAGTAGCGAATGGCCCGGCATGCTTTATCTGCAAAACGAAACAGGAAATGGAGGAAGTCGCTGCGAATTTAGAGGCTATTTTAGACGGAATTGCCCATGCGCTGTCAGAAGAGCTATACATTATTGTCCGTCATTAAAATCAAAAACGAAAGCGCCTTGATAATCGACATACGAATCGGGTTTCGAATTTCGCCGGGAGCAGGATGTTGTTTCATATCATTCGCAGTTAAATTTTCTTCATAACAAGCAAACGTGAAATTCGTTGCTTGAATGCACTGCCTTTGATAAACTATATAAGTTAGACCCTTCTGTTAGCGTTGAAGGGTTCTTTTTGCGATTGTATGCAGCAAGTGTAAATGTGAAAGAAAGGAGCGTTGTATAAATTGAAACCTGTAATAGCAATTGTCGGTCGTCCAAACGTGGGAAAATCAACAATTTTTAACCGGATTGCCGGAGAGAGAATCTCAATAGTGGAGGATGTTCCCGGTGTAACAAGAGACCGGATATACAGTTCTGCAGAGTGGCTGAACTATGATTTTAATATTATCGACACCGGCGGTATCGAGATCGGCGATGAACCGTTTTTGGAGCAAATTCGCCAGCAGGCGGAGATCGCGATTGATGAAGCGGATGTCATTCTTTTTTTAACAAATGGACGTGAAGGAGTTACACCGGCAGATGAAACAGTTGCCAATATCTTATATAAATCAAAAAAGCCTGTCGTACTAGCCGTTAATAAGATTGACAACTTTGAAATGCGCGAACAAATTTACGATTTTTATTCACTCGGCTTCGGCAGCCCTATCCCCATATCCGGGTCACATGGACTTGGGATCGGCGATTTACTCGATGAAGCCGCAAAGCATTTTCCGAAAGCTTTGGACAAAGATTATGAGGACGACGTGATAAAATTTTCTTTAATCGGGCGTCCAAATGTCGGGAAATCATCACTCGTAAATGCAATTCTCGGGGAAGACCGTGTGATTGTGAGTAATATTGCCGGTACCACAAGAGACGCAATTGACTCACAATTAACCTATCATAAACAAAAATATGTTATTATTGATACAGCAGGGATACGGAGAAAAGGAAAAGTATATGAAAAAACTGAAAAATACAGTGTCTTACGTGCTTTACGCGCGATTGAACGCTCCGATGTAGTGCTGGTTGTTTTAGATGGCGAAGAAGGTATTATTGAGCAGGACAAACGGATCGCAGGTTATGCGCACGAAGCCGGCCGTGGAGTTATTATCGTTGTAAATAAATGGGATGCAGTCGAAAAAGATGAAAAAACAATGAAGAATTTTGAAGAAAAAATCCGCGATCATTTCCTGTTTCTTGACTATGCACCAATTGTATTTTTATCGGCAAAAACGAAGAAACGCATCCACACGCTGATTCCGATGATAGATGTTGTAAGTGAAAATCATGCGTTGCGGGTAGAAACAAGTATTTTAAACGAAGTGATTATGGATGCCGTGGCAATGAATCCGACGCCGACGGAAAAAGGTAAAAGATTGAAGATTTTTTATTCAACACAAGTTGCGGTTAAACCGCCAACTTTTGTAGTATTCGTCAATGATCCGGAGCTGTTGCACTTTTCTTATGCGCGGTTTTTAGAAAATCGGATTCGTGATGCCTTTGGTTTTAAAGGTACGCCAATTAAAATCATTGCCCGCGAGCGTAAATAGACAGTTTTTCCCGTGAAACAGGATAAAGGATATCATTTTTTAAAAATTCGGGAAATCAATAGTTGAAAAGGGTAAAAGGTGTGATAAAATGATGCCAACAAAGCAAACTGTTGTTGTATTAGGTGCCGGGAGCTGGGGAACAGCCTTGTCAATGGTACTGGCGGATAATGATCATTCTGTCCGCCTATGGGGGCATAAGGAAGCTCAAATAAGAGAAATAAACGAAAATCATACTAATCAGTCTTATTTACCTGAAATTATCTTACCTGCAAATATCGTCGGATATACCTCCCTTTCCGAGGCACTCTCCGGGGCGGATATCATGGTTGTAGCTGTCCCGACAAAAGCGGTCCGGGAAGTAATGCAAATGGTAAACAGACTGCAGGAAAGCCCGGTGATCGTTGTTCACGTTTGCAAAGGAATTGAACCTGATACGTTGTTCAGGGTTTCGCAGATGATTGCAGAAGAACTGAATCGGGAGATTGTGGAAGATATTGTCGTCTTATCCGGTCCAAGTCATGCAGAGGAGGTCAGTTTGCGCCATCCTACAACTGTAACCGTTTCATCAAAAAATATTTCCTCTGCGGAAAAAATCCAGGATTTATTTATGAATCATCATTTTCGCGTCTATACAAACCCGGATATAGTTGGTGTTGAGATTGGCGGTGCGTTAAAGAATATCATCGCACTTGCTGCAGGAATAACCGATGGCCTTGGATACGGCGATAATGCCAAAGCAGCTTTAATGACAAGAGGGCTTGCCGAAATATCGCGGCTCGGGATCAAAATGGGGGCGAATCCATTAACGTTTTCCGGATTAACCGGTATCGGGGATTTAATCGTTACATGCACGAGTGTGCATTCCCGTAATTGGCGGGCCGGACATTTGCTGGGCAAGGGGAAAAATCTTGATGAAGTATTAGAAAATATGGGAATGGTTGTCGAAGGCGTGCGCACGACAAAAGCAGCTTTTCAGCTCGCGGAAAAATACAAAGTGGACATGCCGATTACAAAAGCGCTTTACCGGGTGCTTTTTCAACATGAAAACGTGAAGGATGCAGTTGATGGTTTAATGAATCGTGTAAAAACGCATGAGATGGAGGACTTAACAAACTTGCTGGGAAATTAACATGTTTTTCATTTGCTTTTGATGATGTTCTATCTTGTCGGGCGGATAATTGTTTTCCATTCGCAATTGCTTATGGAGTACCATACGCAAAGGGTTAATCCCTCCAGAACGCAGCTTACCCGAACCGGAAAGATATTTTCCCCTTCTAGGCATTCGAGGATGCGATGCTTGCTTGCTGTGCATAAAATGCATAGAAGCAAACTGGTAAAATGAACTGGGATATTGGGATATTTAGTCATGTAAGGACCAGGGTAAAGATTTTTGCCCCTTCTTTACCTCGGTCTGTTTTTTTTTAACAAAATGAAATGTAAAGGGATACATTTGATAAGCATAGGGAGAGGATGAAATGACACCGGCTTTAATGAAAATGTGGATAGCGATTTCAGCGATGGTGTTTATGTTTCTTGCGATTTTCATGATTTACATAAGCCGTTATAAAATGCGCAATAACATTCTGCGCTTTTTTTCCGCTGCTATTGCTTATTTTTTTATGGCTATTTCCGGAATCATTATTTTTATTATTGTCTTTAGCGGTCCAACAGCCGATTCGTGATTATATAAATCTCTTTATAAAAAAACTTCCTGAGACTTAACACTGTCACATTCCACACATCTTAAACAAAAAGTCTGAATTGGCAATCGAAATGAGAAGGCAGGAGGACGGATCAGGATGAAAAAGAATCCGGGTTCATTGATAATCTTAATAATAGCAGCTGTTCTTTTAAATGGTTGCATGTATCCGCAAGAAAAAATCGTGCAAAACCTGCCGCCAACCGCAGAGCAAATAAAAGCTGTACAAACTGCAGTTGAAAAATTTCAAAAAGACAACGGCGGCATTCTCCCCATTAAAACAAGGGAAAAAGATACGCCAATCTTTGAAAAGTATCCGATTGATTTTGAAAAATTGGTGCCCAAATATTTGGCAGAGCCACCAGGCAATGCGTTTGAGGGCGGCGGTGTATTTCAATATGTATTAGTAGATGCGGAAACAAATCCGCAAGTAAAAATATTTGATTTGCGAATTGCTGAAACCATCCAGGAATTGCAAATACGTATAAAAACAAGACAATATCCGCCATTCAAAGAACAGCTGGCAGCAAATGTGTTTACGTTAGATTATAAAAAGCTTGGCTACAAGGAGGATCCGACTGTTTTAAGCCCGTATTCCGGGAAGCGTCTGCCCTTATTAATTGACGGGCAGGGAATCATTTATGTTGATTACCGGATCGATTTATTCGAGGCAGTTAAAAAGCACGGCGAAAACCTTGTTCCCGGAGAAGATATCCGCTTTATTCTTGTAGAAGATTCACATTTTGTCCCAGCTTATTCATTGCCGTATAAACTTGCGGAAAATTTAACAGAGCCTGTCTTCTTCGAAGAAGTTCATAGCGCCGGCAAATAACCGCTGCTTCATAGAGGATGTAAAAAAAGTCATAACCCTTTCGGTAACGTAATATTTTACATGGAAGGGTTTTTTGCTTTTGGAGCAGGATCTGACCTATAAGGCTAATTGACGGTCTATCCCCCGAGCAGGGAAATCGAAATTTTTTTTATAAAAATGGCATAACACGGTAGGACAACATCATAAATATATATTGTCATAAAATAATTAATCGGATAATACAATCCCGCTAACCGAGGATTTAGGAGGGGAACTACTTGGAAAAGGTAGATATTTTTAAAGATATTGCCGAGAGAACGGGCGGTGATATTTATTTAGGGGTAGTAGGAGCAGTTCGTACCGGAAAGTCCACTTTTATCAAGAAATTTATGGAGCTTGTTGTGTTGCCGAACATGGAGAATGAAGCCGAACGGGCCCGTACCCAAGATGAGTTGCCTCAAAGTGCTGCCGGAAAAACAATCATGACGACGGAACCGAAATTTGTTCCTAATCAAGCCGCAACTGTGCATGTAGACGAAGGATTGGATGTAAAAATCCGCCTCGTTGATTGTGTTGGATATACGGTACCCGGAGCAAAAGGATACGAAGATGAAAACGGCCCGCGGATGATATCGACCCCCTGGTATGAAGAACCGATCCCATTTCATGAAGCCGCTGAAATCGGCACCAGGAAAGTGATCCAGGAGCATTCAACGATTGGTGTCGTCGTAACAACAGATGGGACAATTGGCGAGATCCCGCGGGCAAATTACTTAGAAGCAGAGGAAAGGGTTATTTCTGAGCTGAAAGAGGTTGGCAAGCCATTTATTATGGTGATCAACAGCGTCCAGCCTTTTCATCCAAATACAGAAGCATTACGGGGTAAATTAGCCGAGAAGTATGATATTCCGGTTATTTCGATGAGTGTTGAAAGTATGCGGGAATCGGATGTATTAAATGTCATGCGGGAAGCACTATTTGAATTCCCTGTATTGGAAGTGAATGTTAATCTACCAAGCTGGGTAATGGTGCTGCGGGAAAATCATTGGCTGCGTGAAAGCTATCAGGAAGCGGTAAAAGATACGGTAAAGGATATCAAAAGACTTCGCGATGTAGACCGGGTAGTCCAGCATTTCAGCGAATATGAATTTATTGACCGTGCGGGTCTGGCAGGCATAGAAATGGGCCAGGGTGTTGCGGAAATTGATTTATATGCACCGGATGACTTATACGATGATATTTTAAAAGAAATTGTCGGTGTCGAAATTCGTGGAAAAGATCATTTACTAGAATTAATGCAGGATTTCGCCCATGCGAAGTCTGAATACGATCACATTGCCGAGGCATTAAAAATGGTGAAACAGACCGGTTATGGAATTGCGGCGCCGACCTTAAATGATATGAGCCTCGATGAACCGGAAATTATCCGCCAGGGTTCGAGATTTGGCGTAAGATTAAAAGCAGTCGCGCCGTCCATTCATATGATCAAGGTGGATGTCGAGTCTGAATTTTCGCCGATTATCGGTACGGAAAAGCAAAGTGAAGAGCTTGTCCGCTATTTAATGCAGGATTTTGAAGATGATCCTCTATCCATATGGAATTCCGATATTTTTGGCAGAAGCTTGAGCTCTATTGTCCGTGAAGGGATTCAGGCAAAATTAGCCTTAATGCCGGAAAATGCCCGTTATAAATTGAAAGAAACATTAGAACGTATTATCAATGAAGGCTCTGGCGGCTTAATCGCAATCATTCTTTAAATGGCAGACAATGATTGTTTGCCAACCGGAAAATTGCTTCTTTACTGGGAAATGAATACGTTCTGATTGAGGATGGCTCGTTTGCCATTCTCTTTTTTATGTTTAAAAAAGGTTGCTTGTGGTAATAATGGAAAGTAAACGTAATATGACAATCTGATAACAATCATACGATTTGATGAATTTTCTTGATAACCGTAAATGATTGTGATAATCTTTTAACAGATTCTCGTCATTAAGCCTTTTTGCCTTTATAATAAGGGTTTTACAAAATAGTTGAATTCTTTTCGCACCTGATTTAATATAAAGCATGTTAACAAAAAAAGCGCTGATGACGTATAGAATTCAGTATTTTTGTTTACAACTGAAGTAAGAACCTTTTTGATTTCTTTTGGGAGGAGGTGAAAGGCATGAACAAAACAGAACTTATCAATTCAGTTGCTGAAGCGAGTGAATTATCTAAAAAAGACGCTACAAAAGCAGTTGATGCTGTTTTCGATACAATTTTAAATGCTTTAAAAGATGGTGATAAAGTACAATTGATCGGATTTGGAAACTTTGAAGTTCGTGAGCGTGCGGCACGTAAAGGACGCAACCCGCAAACCGGTGAGGAAATCGAAATCGCTGCAAGCAAAGTTCCTGCTTTTAAACCAGGTAAAGCACTTAAAGATGCAGTGAAATAATTACATAGAATAACGTTGCAATCTTTAAGAAAAAACCGCGAATTTTCTATCGCGGTTTTTTAATTTCTTTGATTATGCTATTATGAACATGGCTATATTTCATTCTTGTATATTTAATACTAATTGGTTGTATGAATTGTTCGGAAGGAAATGATCAAATCGTGGCTGTCAATCGAAGACAAATTGAAGAAGCGGTACGTTTAATACTGGAAGCGATTGGCGAAGACCCTAATCGTGAAGGTTTAATAGATACACCGAAACGGGTGGCAAAAATGTATGAAGAAGTTTTTTCCGGGATGAATCAAGATCCGGGGGAATATTTCACTACTGTATTTAGCGAAAATCTTGAAGAATTAGTATTGGTAAAGGATATCCCTTTTTATTCCATGTGCGAACATCACCTTGTTCCTTTTTTTGGTAATGCTCACGTGGCATATATTCCCCGAAACGGGAAAGTTGCCGGTATCAGCAAATTAGCCAGAGCAGTTGAAGCTGCTTCCAAAAGACCGCAGCTCCAGGAACGACTCACTGCCATGGTTGCAGATGCCATTGAAGAAAAACTAAATCCTCACGGGGTCATGGTAGTCGTAGAAGCAGAACATATGTGTATGACAATGCGGGGTGTAAAAAAACCGGGTGCAAAGACAGTCACAACGACAGTCCGTGGTAAATTTGCGCTGGATGAAGCGAGCCGGGCCGAAATCTTGACACTGATAAAGTGAAGCTTTATCAGTGGGTTTTTTTTTCGACGTACAGGACGTACTAGTGCCGACGTTGCAACAGGACGTTGCGCCTTTAGTCGGTAGACGTACAGGACGTGCTAGTGCCGACGTTGCAACAGGACGTTGCGCTTTTAGTCGGTAGACGTACAGGACCTGCTAGTGTCAAAGTTGCAAAAGGACATTGTGTTATAAAATAGCAGGCTGTACGCATTTCACTTTATTTATGATATAATCAAGGGAATGAGACAAAAACAACGAACAGGGGGAGAATAGCAAGCAAAAGGCTGCGGGTATAATTTTTTCCGCACTTTTTCTTACTTTGGCCCCATCCGCTTTATTTTATGATAAACGGGTAGACAAGGGTGAGATACGATTGGAAGATATGCAAACGAAAATTGCAAGTGTGAAAAAATTGATTCAGGAGAAAACTTCACATCCATTCCTGCGCCAACATATACAATCGCCAACAATTGATGATGATAAAATCTTGTTTCTGCTTTCCGTTTTAGAACAGACGGGTATTTCCAACGGGAAAAGGGATCACTATGCCTTGACCGCAATGCTTATTCAAATTGCTCTGGATACACATGAACGAATTACGAATGCTGAGTGTAATGAACTTGACAGGCAATTCCGTCAGATTACCGTTTTAGCCGGAGATTATTACAGCGGCTTATATTATAAGCTATTGGCGGAGACAGATGATATTTTAATGGTTAGAGCTTTATCGGAAGGTGTAAGAAATGTGAATGAATATAAAATTCATCTTTATCAGCTTCAATGCAATGAAGTAGACAGCTTGATGAAAACCATTAAAATAATTGAAACAGCGATCATGCAAAAAGTTCTCGATTTTTTTAACATTCAAGATACATATGAAACCGTCTCTGAATTTTTTCTTATAAAAAGATTACTTGAAGAAAAAAAAGCATTTATTCATACAGGTACTTCGATTGTTTTTGAGGGATTGAAAAAACTTACCTTTAACAAGCAGCTTAGCCGGATTACGAATGAACAGATCCGTCATTTACTTACTATTTGTGATCGTTGCATAGAACGGTCAACATCGATGGTGGAAAAGGGATTAAAAAAGATCCCGTTTCTTAATGATTTTTTAGAAGAGCGGATTCGTATCCTGCTCAACCAGGATCAATCAAACGCGATATCTTTAGCTGAGGAAGGTTAACTTAATGAATCAATCAAAAGAAGAAAAGGTACATGAAGTATTTGAAAGCATTTCAGAAAAATACGATAAAATGAATTCAGTAATTAGCTTCCAACAGCATAAAAAATGGCGTAAAGATACGATGAAACGGATAAATGTAAAAAAAGGAATGAAAGCGCTAGATGTATGCTGCGGGACAGCTGACTGGACAATTGCGCTTGCAGAAGCGGCAGGGGAAGATGGAGAGGTAATTGGTCTCGACTTTAGTGATAACATGTTAAAAGTCGGGAAAAAGAAAGTAGAGGCACTTAAGCTTAATCAAGTGAAGCTGGTTCATGGAAATGCAATGAAGCTGCCGTTTGCGGATAATTCGTTTGATTTTGTCACCATTGGTTTTGGATTAAGAAACGTTCCTGATTACATGCAGGTACTTCAGGAAATGAGGAGAGTTGCCAAGCCTGGAGGAACAGTTGTATGTCTGGAAACTTCTCAGCCGACTCTGCCTGGATATAAGCAGCTGTTTTATTTTTACTTTCGTTACATCATGCCCTTATTTGGAAAGCTGTTTGCGAAAAGCTATCGTGAATATTCATGGTTGAACGAATCAGCACGGCAATTTCCCGGGATGAAAGAGCTTGCAAATATGTTTCGTGCTGCCGGATTAACAAATGTGACATATAAAGCTTACAGCGGGGGGGCAGCAGCGGTTCATATAGGCTTTAAATAATTTAAGTGGATGTTCATAAAGTCACCAAATGATAATGTAAAACAGAGTCGGATGGCAAGTCAGATTACTATAAAGTTGCAAAGCAAGTTACAAGAATTTATCCGGTCTCTGACCTATGGCTTCTGACTTCTGTCTGACCTTCTTGCTTCTCA
>JAGKQJ010000291.1 GCA_017898095.1 Bacillaceae bacterium Marseille-Q3522
TGCAAGTACCATTGTTGTCACAAATAATGCCGGTACAAATCAATATTTAGAAATTTCAATCTTAGAAAAAAGCAAACTTCAAAATCTAGTAAATGAAATAAACGTTGTGATAGCGGATAATATTTAATTTTTTTCAAACCCATCTTTTATGAAAATTTGAAGATGGGTTTTTATATGTTTTCCAGCAGTTAGCGGTTCAAAAATGGGCTTCCCGGAAGAAAATTAGTTTATTTCTAAAAGCGAACTCACGTTAAAGGTATATGTGATATGATGAGCATAAGGTTTTAAAAGGAATGAATGTATTTCATGGTACGACAGTGTCGTAAATGACATTAGCAAATCCTCCTTGTTTCTTTTCAAATTCAGGATGAAAAAATGATCTCTTCCTTGGTTTTACACCTGTTGATTGTAAAATGAAACATCCTCAAGCCGTGGTGTTTTATACCCGCAGGAAGTATAAGCGACTCCGAACAGCTTCAGCAAAAAGGCACCCACTCAGCCAAACGCCGGCTCCAAAAAAATCTGACAACGAGAAAACCGTTGGATGGCAGACATCAACCATCGGATTTCGAAAGCACTCGTTGCCCATTACGGATCCGGTACACTTTTTACATTGGAAGACTTAAGCGACGTGCGTTTTGCGACCGAAGCGGTTGCTCAAGTCGAAGTTATGAACAAGTGTCCTGGCTTTCTATCAGTTGGAGCAGGATCTGACCTATAAGGCTCGTCTAAACCAGAGTGAGGTCATTAAAGTCGATGCCCACTATACGAGCCAGCGGTGCCCTAAATGCGGGACAATTGATAAAGAACATCGAAACCACGACATCCATGAGTACCACTGTCAAAACTGTGGTTATCGCAGTAATGACGACCGTATTGGGCGATGAATATCCAAGAGCTTGGAAAACAATACGTCAGCGGAGTAGAAAAACCCCATTTTGAAAAAGATTAACCGTTTGCGGGCAAGCCCTGCAGATGAAACGGGTGCTGTCAATCACCCGATCCCAGGTAACTGGGACAGGTTTCGGTGCAAACCCAAATCTTGATGATGCGACGCAGGTGAGTGATCATACTTGCAAAAATAGTGGGAGCATTCCTTTGTGGATGACGTTTGTACCACTGAGGCAGTTGCAAGCTCACGACTTTAGTCGTGAGTAATTGACTTTGCTAAGCGGGTTTATCATCTGAAATAGCTGCGCTTTGCAGATAAAATAAGAGGTTTTAAAGTCTATTTGAATGAAAAAAAGGGGAATCAGGCGGAATATAATCACCGCCTGATTGGGAAATTGTGCATTCAAAATAGATCCTAATTCTTGAAAACCATCCATCATCCAAGGGCCACATCTAATACCATCATCACAGCAAATCCAACCATTGTAGCCGTCGTTGCCAAGTCGGTAGAGCCTTCCAGCTGGGATTCGGGAATTAGTTCTTCTACAACTACAAAGATCATTGCTCCAGCGGCAAATGCGAGTGCATAAGGTAAAACTGGTGAGACATAGACAACAAGAAGGGCACCGATCACAGCGAAAATTGGTTCCACGACCGCGGATAATTGTCCGTACCAGAAGCTTTTTCTGCGTGAAAGTCCTTCGCCGCGCAATGGAATGGCGACAGCTGCCCCTTCAGGAAAATTTTGAATGCCTATCCCGAATGCGAGTACCATAGCGGTAATCAATGTTTCTGTGTCTCCGGTTAGAATGGCGCCAAAAGCAACACCGACAGCCGCTCCTTCTGGAATATTATGAATCGTAATCGAGAGGACAAGCAAAATGCTTTTCCGCAGCTTCGTTTTCGGCCCTTCTTTCTCTACTTCCGGAAAACCGAGATGCAGATGAGGGATGATTCGATCAATAAAGTGCAAGAAGATCCCGCCCAGTAAAAATCCAACCAAAGCCGGTACGAAAGCAAATTTTCCTAACCCGGCACTTTGCTCGATTGCCGGAGAAAGCAGTGACCAAAAGCTCGCTGCCAGCATGACACCGGCAGCAAAGCCTAACATCATATTGGACATTCTTTGGTTTAAATCATTAAAGAAAAAGACAAGTGCTGCCCCGGCTGCCGTACAACCCCAAGTAAAAAGCCCGGCTAAAAGGGCAAGCAAGACCGGATTTAACGTTGCAAGATAGCTAAGCAAGATCGAAAAACTCCTTTTTTTGTTTTTATTTTAGCACAACGAAAAAGTTTTGGCTTGAATCATACATCTTTCAAAATGCAAAAATTGCGGAGTTGCTGTGTTATCTGTATATCTTTATTATATTTTCTTTGTATTTTTGAAATACATGTATTATTTAGACTAAAAGTTGAGTCGTTTAGTATTCGAACTTTTTTTAATACTTCGTGACAAAGAAATTTGGTTGTATGCTTAATTTGAGTGTAGCATATATTGTTAACATTAATCATTCTGAGGTGTTCGCAGTGTGTGAAAACAGTAAGGGGGGACAGAAACGTGGAAAAGGTACTGTCAAAGAGTACTTACAATCGGTTGCAACTGTCAAAGGAAACTTTGGAGAAACTGTCTGTAAAGCCGGAAGTGGAAGATGGGAAAACACTTTTGGATCGAAAAAATAAGGATCACAGTTATCTATTTGAAGACTAATTGAGTGCGATTAATTTTACAGACCCATCATGAATCAAGTCCGCGGAAATGCTTTTTAACATAAAACAAAGATAGTTTTGCTTCATTATTAATTTTAGGGCAATTCCGGAATGATCGACACGTAAAGCAGGGAAAACATGTTCTCCGGCTTCCATTGCAAACCACTCTTCAAAAGGAGACCGCCAATTATAATACAATAATCGATAATGAAGTAAATCCCGGGCAGTAAGTATGCCGGTCGTGGAGAAAAAACGCGGATTTCCGGTTAAAATGACAGAGTCCTGTTGAAAAGGGATCGTTTTGAAAAACGATGAAAGAGAGGGGAGATTTATATTTTAACGAAATTGCCAGAAGTCCCCTTCCTCAAGGAACAAAGTGAGTAGGGAGGGGATGAATGGCAAGGTCTTAGACGGTTTTGATTTCGTACTGCCAGTTATTTTGATGGCAGATACGATGC
>JAGKQJ010000290.1 GCA_017898095.1 Bacillaceae bacterium Marseille-Q3522
AGTTTACAAAGTCAAAATGAAATTGAACAACCTATATATTTGACTGAAGATATAAATAAGTGGTTAGAAAATACATGGGTTAAGTATAATGTAAATATTTGGGCTTTTGCTTCAGATTATATGTCCCGTTTTTATGACAATGACTCTTTATGGCCAACTGAGCATAAAATTAGAACTATGGATAAATGGGAACCTTACATTTATGACTATAAACAAAAATCAAATTTGTTTAATCTCAACATGCTTTACCCTAGAATTTCGGGAAAGCCTTTTATTAAAGGAAAAAAGCAGTATCTTGAGGTAATAATGATGTACATATGGCTGGATAGTATAGTTGGTGATGAGGAGAATTATTGGGAAGAATACTTTACCAAGACTGTAAAGGTTTTAGGGAAATTGTGAATCATAGATACCTTAGATGGATTTACCATCTTTCGCCGGCTGATTTTATTCTCATCACTTCTGTTTCAATTCCTTGGCTAGCTTCTTCGTCTCCGGGAGAGGGAATAGGTTCAAATTACTTGTTTTATAGGCATTTAAGGATATTAAGGCTGTATTTAATAAATCTTCCGAATTGATTTTTTGTTTTCAAAAGAAACCATATAGATCTTAAAAAGAAGAAAATTAGAAGGTGAAATTTATGAAAAATTATGGTGAGGAAATTGCTTACTGGTATTTGCGATTTAATGGTTTTTTTGTTTTAGATAACTATATCTATCAAAATAATCGTGATGGGGATGCGGATTTGTTGGCTATTAGATTACCGCATGTTGTAGAACCAATTGGAGGAAAATTAGATGATTGGGACGAGGAATTATTTGGTAATCAAAAAGGTTACGATATATTAGGCCTTCTTTGTGAGGTGAAAACAGGACAGGATGTAAGATGTATTAGAGCCTTTGAAAATAGAAAAGTGAATACTGCCTTAAAAAGAATAGGTTTTTCAAAATTAGAAGTAGAGGAATTACTTAATCAAAATGAAAATAACTCCATATTAAACTATAATAAAAAAAATTTTATAAAGCTTGTTGTGACAGAGAGTAAGATTCAAACAAAAAATGATACATATTTGACAATTCCATTAAAACATGTAGAAGAATTTATTTATAAACGCGTTAGAAATTATATAGGCCCAAAATATAATACTAGACACTTTTTTCCTTCTTCACTAATACAATACATAATGTATAGAGAAAAAAAGAGATCTGGAATAAAACAATAGAAACTAGGGAAATTACCTTTTCCACTAAAATTCGGATTGTATAGCACTGTGAATTTTAGAGTTTCCCATGGAATTCTAATTTCTTTCCCTATAGTATTGTCAACAATCAAAACAAACAACATCCTAATATGTTAATATCACTTTGGTAATTTTAGATTTAATAAACAATGGATATTAATGAAGAAGTAGGCCAATCGTCTCATAGATAACTAGAACGATTGGCCTCTTATTCGCTTATTTCACTTTGTTTTTTAAAAACATCGCGCACATTTCCACCATTTCGCATGCCATAATTTTTATTGTTTCTGTTGTAAGCATTTGGTCTTCAGCGTGCATAAGAATAAGTGAAAATGGTAATTGTTCGCCGGCAGCTTCTCTTTGTACAAGAGAGGCATGAACTTTATGAATCTTGTTATAGGAGTGTTCTCCATCTTTGATTTTATTTTTTGCTTCTTCTATTTTACCCTCTCTGGCAATGCGAATTGCTTCAACGTAGTTACTCCTTGCTTCTCCTGCATAAGTAATGATTTGAAAAGCCGCCGCTTGCATATCTTCTAGTATTTCCATGTGTCTCCTCCGACAGCTATTATTTTTGTGCCAATTGTAACGCATGATCTAATATTTTTTCTCCGTTAGCGGTACCATATAATCTTGTATCAATAACATCAACAGGAATTCCGTACGGTTTTGCAGTATTTGTAATTGCCTGCTTGATAAAACGGACTTGAGGTCCTAGCAATATAGCAATAACTCCTTCACTTGACGTAGCAAGCTCATCTGCAATTGCCCCTTCCGGGATCGCATATACATCAATTTCTTCACCTCTTGACTGTATGGCTGCTTTCATTTTTGAAACAACAATTGAAGTGGACATGCCTGCTGAACAAGCAAGAATTATTTTTTTCATTTCTTAGTACCTCCATATCTTTTAATTTTATAAGGTTCTCAATGAGAAGACGGAACAATATTCTGCCTGCCTCTTCCCAGTGTTACATTTACAGATAAAGCTGTGCTTTTTTATTTAACAAATTCATCATTGGATACTTCCAACTCCCGATTGGAAATTATCTCTTTATACCAATACGCTGACTTCTTCATTTTTCTGTTGCGATCGTCATATAAGTTAATTTCAACAAGACCGTATCTATTTTTAAAAGCATTCATCGGCGAGACATTATCTGTAAATGCCCATAACATATACCCTTTACAGTTTGCGCCATTTTCAACTGCTTTCAACAACCATTTTAAATGCTCGCTAATGAATTCAATTCGATAATCATCTTGAATGATCTTGTCTTCATTTTTGTATTGCTGTTCGTTTTCAACACCCATTCCGTTCTCAGAGATAAACCACTCTATATTTCTATATTCATTCTTTATCCGCATTGCCATGTCAAAAATAATTTTGGGATATATTTCCCACCCTCTGTATGGATTCATTTTTTTGCCTGGCATATCAAACATTTCATAATAATACGATGGATGAAACGGAGCAACTTCATTCCACGTTGTTGTTCTTCCTTTCACCCGGTGAGGGTAGTAGAGATTAATCCCAATATAGTCGACTGTATTTTCTTTTATTACTTCTAATTCCTTATCTGAGTGATCAAATAAAATGTTGTGTTTTGCTAATAATTCGATTAAATCTTTCGGATATTCTCCATTAATGGACGGATCTAAAAAAACACGGTTAAAGAATAAATCATAAATTCTCGCAGCCTCCTGATCGTGCACAGAAGACGAACGGGCATAAGTAACTTCCGGATTTAAAATAATCCCGATTTTTGCACCTGTTTTTTCTTTTAATTTCTTTTCTTTAAATAATTTTACTACT
>JAGKQJ010000292.1 GCA_017898095.1 Bacillaceae bacterium Marseille-Q3522
CTCTCACTCCCCCATACTCAATACCGAGATTTTTATCAACTGGTTTTCTTAGCCTGCTATCTAGGAATTAATTAAGAGAAAATTAAAGTCTTTTATCTTTTTATTTTTCTACAATAAATAGAGAATCTTCTTATTTTTAAATAACCCACGGCCAATCTTTAATAATTAAAAGTAATAGAGAAATCATTTTATTATCGCATCCTTTATTATATTATGGTAAAATTATAAATAATCCATGAATTTCTATCAAGTGACATTTATGTCATGCTTTGTTTTGGGGAATTACTAATTCTTATTTTGGGGGCATTGAAATGCTTATTGATATTGAATCCTTAGGGAAGTCGATCAAAAAAATGCGGATACATCGTGGTTTTACTAAGAAAGATGTTTGCCAAAACTACATTTCAGAAAGACATTATATACGGATTGAAAACGGCAAAGTAACTCCGAAAATGGATACACTTATTCATATTAGTAATGTCCTTCATTTTAGTTTGGAAGAAATGTTGGTCAGTTCAGTTGTAAAAGATTACTATAAGTATGTCCAAGATAAACAAGTATTTAAAGAGTATTTCCATAATGGGGAGTTTAAACGTCTTGCTGATTACGAAAACCTTTTCAAACGGCTTTTGAACAAACCTCTGCCTCTTAATGAACTGAAAACAATTCATTTCACATATGCAACCATCCAATTTCAAGTCCATCACAATGAAGAGAAGGCTCTGAATATTATTAAGCAGATCATAAACAAGTCAATTGGAAATGTTACTAGCATAACCTCTAAAATTGATGGAAGTTTATATGGCATGTTATTAAGATTATCCCCGGAAACTGAGTTAACTTCTAACCTTGTAAATGACATTATTATTCATAAAAAAGATAAGAATCCCTATCTTGCCTATTACTTAAATATTTTCTATTATGAAAAGAAAAACTGGAAAAGCATGTTCCGCCTTAGTAAATATCACATCCAAAAAGTAAATTATCATGACAGCTATAAACTTTTGCCATTATTCTACTGTCAGGCAGGTGCGGCGGTTTTTATGCTGAAGCACGAAAAAATCGGCAGAACTTTTTTTGACGAAGGTATCAGGCTGGCAAAATTATTCCGGCAAGAGTACTTCTGTAGAGAACTAAATCAGTTAAAAAATGAAATCGGCATATAGCAAATTAGTCCAACTAACAGTTTTTTGACTTCCCTTTGTATATCGATGTAAAAAATAATTGAAGTCAGCTAACTCCTTCGTTCGGTCAATAGACATTCACCTCTTATGTTTTCACGGAGTAAAACAAATTGAATTTCTATCTCTTGTATATTATGTTCGCCTGTTATCTATATACATATCGATATCATTAACAATATACTCCTGTCCGGTTGTGTGAAGTATATCGTAAAAGGAATCAATATAATCAAATACATTGTAACGTAGAAAAATATTCAATGCTGCTTTTCCGGTCAATTGATGCGCCTGTTTATAGCTTTCATGACAAAATACTGTGAAGCCAATTGCATTTTCCATTCCTATATCACCTCACACTTGGGGGAAAATAATTTTCCCGTTATTTTTTTCTTGCATAAACAGGTCAAACAATTTTTCTGTACTATACTGCCAAAGGTAGTTCCGTTGAAAGTTTCCCTTCCTCCCCTTCCATCGGGATACTCTGCAAATTCTTAATAAAAGTACTATATTTCTCAATTGTGTGATTCCCCATGCATAAGAAAAACCTGAACAAGTTCGAGTTCAGGCAGTTATCGTTTCTAGATTTCAATCCGATTAATAGTTATATCACTGATCTCTTGAGCCTAAAGCAAGAATGTACAACTCTATATGAACAGTTGATAAATAATTCGTCAATTAAAATGGAAGCTTCCCTTTTTCAGATCGGTCCCATTTCCCATGGTAGAGATAAATCAAAACAATGTACCGATGCTGTAAGTTATGAACATCGTCAGCCCGCCGACGAGAACATTTCTCAAAATAGCTGGTCCTTTCGGCGCGTCACCCAGATGAGCGCTGATGTACCCGGTCAGTGACAGTCCCACGAGGACGGCAAGGACAGTGAACAAAACACGGATAGAAGACGGTAAAAGCACAATCGCCAAAAAGGGCAGAATCGCACCAATTGTAAAAGAAAACATCGATGAGAAGGCGGCGTGCCACGGATTGACATACTCACCCGGATTAATGCCTAATTCAGCTGAAGCATGTGCTGCGAGCGCATCTTTACTCATTAATTCTATCGCTACCTGCCTTGAAAGATTTTCGGATAGCCCCCGCTCCACATAAATCTGCGTCAGTTCCTCAACCTCTCCTTCGTAATCTTCTCTCAGTTCAGCTTTCTCCAAATCAATCAATGCTTTTTCCGTATCTTTTTGCGTGCTTACAGACACAAACTCGCCTCCACCCATCGAAAACGCGCCTGCAAGAAGTCCGGCAAGACCCGAAATCAGGATGGTCATCGTGTTCGTTGTCGCACCGGCAACCCCGAGTACAATACCCGCGGTCGACACAATACCGTCGTTTGCCCCAAGCACCCCCGCACGCAATACATTCAATTTTTGATTAACTTTTATTCCCATCTGTTCTTTTACCATAATGATGCCTCTTTTCCTAAATTGATCGTTCCTAAGACAGTTTCATTCGTTCAGATAATGAAAAATGCATTCTAATTGAGAGTGGGAATCATCTTCAATCCTCTTAAAACACGACATGCTGCCACCAAAAGGTGACAGCATGTCTAAATTACATTAAAATATTTTTAAATTAACATACCCTTATTTTAAAACTAACGTACCGTAGTGTCTACAAAAATATTTCACTGGATACAAAAATAAGTTCGTCTCTTCACGCCGGTTCTCCAAATAATAAAAAATATCACAAATTTCATTTTTATGATACCCCCAGTCAACTCCCCCCCACTTAACACTCTTACGGATTGTTTGAAGTGGGGGCCCTGCGTCTGTCGAATATAGACAGTGCTTCTGCCCTCGCAGAAAGCAACTACACTTATTCCTACCCAGTAGTGCGAACGGTTGTT
>JAGKQJ010000293.1 GCA_017898095.1 Bacillaceae bacterium Marseille-Q3522
AAAAATAATGTATTGGAGCGGTCGTCATGTCTCTTGTGAAATTTGAGATTTTTCATACTGTTGCGTCAATGGGAAGCCTGACAAAAGCAGGAGAAAAGCTGAATTTAACACAATCTGCTGTTAGTCATGCGATTTCCGGTCTGGAAAAGGATTTAGGCTTTTCTTTACTAACGAGAAATCGTTCCGGGTTAAAAGTAACTAGTGATGGGGAACGGATTTTACAATACATCCGCGAAATTTTACGTTTGCATGAAATCATGCTGCAGGAAGCGGCCAGTATTAAAGGACTGGAAATTGGGACAGTGAAAATTGGCACGTTTACAAGTGTTTCAACTAGATGGCTTCCTGAAATAATCAAGCAGTTTCAAAAAAATTATCCCGGTATTACCCTCGAATTGTATGATGGAAATTATACAAAAATTGAGCAATGGCTAACCGAAGGCGAAATTGATTGTGGTTTTGTTAACCATGTCAAATCAAATTCTTTTGATATCGTACCGCTAAAAAAAGACCGTTTGCTTTGTATTGTATCGGAGCAAAATATTCTTTCCGCTCAAGAGAGAATTTCTTTTAAACAAATCGAAGCAGAACCTTTTATAATGCCCAGATATGGAAATGAACATGATGTAAAAAGGATTTTCCGGGAACACAAGGTGAAGCCGAATATTAAATTGGAACTGACAGATGACCGGACGATTATGGCGATGGTGCAGCATAATTTCGGCATCAGTATCATGCCGGAGATGATCCTCGAGAATCTTCCCGAGAATGTGAAGACAATTGCACTGGAAAAAGACTGTTTCCGCTCCATAGGCATTGCCACCACCTATCAGATGTCTCCAGCTACAAAGAAATTTATTGATACCGTCAAGAATTGGCTGGGAGAATGAAGACTGCCATTGCCGGGCATAGAGGGTACCATGGCAAATCGTTTTTTTTACATCTTCCAGAAGTAACCGCTGGAGACGAAGTATATTTAAAAACAGATAGTCAAACATTTATTTATGAAATTGATAGGATCCAGACCATTAAGCCATCTCAAGTAGAAATTGTCCAAGATTCAAACGACAAAAATGAAATTACGCTAATTACTTGTACCATTTCAGGAATAAACCGAATAGCAGTGCAAGGATCCCTAATGGAAGTAATTCAGCGTGAAGACAGTGTTTCTGAATCCTCAAGTGCGTACTTAAGTGCATCCATGGATAGAAAAAATTGATTTCATTTCGTTTTCAATCCAATTATAGATAAGGTCTCTGCAGGGAAAGGATTTTTGCGAAAAAGTTCTATACAACAACATCAGAGACCTCTATTTTTTGCAATAATCCGTTTTAAAACCCCATCATCTACACTATTTTTACTCTGGACTTTTGTTTCATTTAGAAGAGGTAGATGTGTAAAATCCTTTACATACAAAATTGCTTAAAAGAAGTTCCATTGGGATTGACACTGGCCTGGTGGGTAACAGAACCACAATGTCGCAGGTTCGGAAACATTAAGCGTTCCGTATTTTAGGTTACAAAATCCTTCATCCAAACGCGTAAGCTATTAAGGAGGAGAAGTTGATCTATTTTTCCTCTATAAATGAGGTTTCAGCGACTGAATCGCAGGGACAATTATTTTTTTGTGCAAATAGTTGGTTTCTAAGTTACCATTTACTTCTATCATCTAAAATATCCTTACTAAAGCGGTATTTAGTACGTAAAACCGTTAAGGTTGTATGCTATACTTTTAGATATAGTGTTTTCTAGGGAGGGGAGTTAACTTGAGTATTCTTTTTGAAGTGAAAAGAACTGCCCAGGTTTCCAAACAAAAGGCGTATGCAGGTGTGCTTGATCTTGATTCTGCAAAGCACTGGATGCAAGGATTAGTAGGAATCGAACGGATGGATGAGGGACTATTGCAAGTGGGAAGTCAATGGAAGGAAACAAGAAAAATGTTTGGAAAAGAAGCTTCTGAATATTTTGACGTTGTTTCACTCGAAGAACCGGAGAAAATTGTTCTTCGCGTTGATGGAACGAAAGGAACAACGGGTAAGGGTGAATTTTTGTTTACATACACTTTTGCCGGGGATGACGATTACACAGAAATCACTTTATATGGGGAGATCAAAGGACTTACCGGTTTATCAAAGTTGTTTGGTAAATTAATTGCAGGAACTTTTAAAAAAGCTTGTGCGAAAGATTTGGATGCCTTAATAAACTATTTGCAGTGAGTAAAGGTCAGGAATGTTAAGTTGATCATTTGGGATGAAGGGTAATTTAAATAAAGCATTATTTAGAGTTGAAAAAGGGAGAAAAATGATTCATGATCATTGAATTGGGGAGCATTCATTACTTACCGGTTATTATTGGCAGTTTTGTTTATATGCTGTATGGAGGAATTTATTATTCAGTAGTTTTATCCAATAAAAAGAAGAACAAAAACGAGGAAATTTTGAAAAATCAAAGCAACGGCATGTTTAAGTATATTTACTCGGTTGTCATTGCATTTATTATTTCATTTTTTATGGCTGTAATTATTCAGTCACTGGGTTCGGAAAATCTGGTCAATGTAGGAATAGGGTTTATAGTTGGTCTTATAATTACGTTAGTTTACTTAAAAAATGCTTTATTTGGGCTTATGTCAAAAAAATCATTTCTGATTGCAATTGGAGACCATCTGATTATTTTCACTTTGTTAGGTGTCATTCACGGGCTTTTCATGTGATAAGCCACTTCTGACTATTAATTTGCAGAACATCCCCTCCGGAGGCATGATTTGGCGGGGAAATTTACGAGAGAATCCGCCTATCATGCTTCTTGCTCCAAATTCCGGCAGCGTTCTCGCTGAAAATATTGGATTTATTATGATGGTTCAACCCCAAATAGGTTTTAATTATATCTCTACCACAACATATAGTTGAGAAAACGAAGATATTTTTAAT
>JAGKQJ010000294.1 GCA_017898095.1 Bacillaceae bacterium Marseille-Q3522
GTATTAAAGTATATCATAACAACGTAATTTTATAATAAGACTTTTTTTGAAAAAGAGGGGAGATCATGATTATAGATGTTGAAATTTTAATAAAATTAGGCGTATCTGCTATTTTAGGTCTTGTCATTGGACTTGAAAGAGAATTAAAAAATAAACCTGTCGGTTTAAAAACATCTCTCGTTATTTCGATTGTAAGTTGTTTATTAACAATTGTTTCTATTGAATCAGCTTATTATTTTCCTTCGAATGATCAAATTAATATAACGATGGATCCGCTTCGGCTTGCGGCACAAATCGTTTCCGGAATCGGCTTTCTGGGTGCTGGTGTTATTTTGCGAAGAGGAAATGACAGCATCTCAGGATTGACAACCGCAGCATTAATCTGGGGTGCTGCAGGTATCGGGATTGCTGTAGGAGCAGGTTTTTATTGGGAAGCTAGCGCCGGAGTTGCATTTCTGATCATAAGTGTAGAAGTAATCCC
This sequence comes from Bacillaceae bacterium Marseille-Q3522, assembly GCA_017898095.1. Taxonomy (GTDB): domain Bacteria; phylum Bacillota; class Bacilli; order Bacillales; family Cytobacillaceae; genus JAGKQJ01. The sequence goes on from JAGKQJ010000294.1 coordinate 482, forward strand.
CTATTTAGTAGGACTTATTGGTCCGAAGCAGTTAAGGGCAAAAGAAATTTTCTTACAGCTTCGGGTTAGCGAAAGATTTAAAATTGCAGCCACAATCGCTTCTATACAGGAAAAGCGAGTCTCGATCAACAGCATTCGTATAAAAGATTTAACAGAAGGGGAGCATTATATTCAAATTATTGGGACTGTATTTTATAAACGGCAAATGACGGATGTGTATGAGGAAATTTCCAAAATTGAGGGAATAAAAGGGATTGAAATTGAAGGACTTTAATTTTATGGAAAACAGGACAAAAAAAACTAATATAGGATGTTCAAAAGGACAAGTAACGATAAGCAGTAAGCCATAGGCGCCCGTTTTCTTTTCCGCTACTCACGGATCCAACACAGGTCAGATGAAAACCCAGGGCGGGTTTTAAGAGGTGTTCTCCTACTTCCGACCTTTAATCTGTTTTCACCCATCCCGTTCCTATGCGAAGAAGTTACCGCATCGCATCCTGCGCAAGTCTTTTGCTCAAAGGCTGCACCACACCGCCCCGGCCTTATTCACTCTGCATCGTTAAATTTTTGAACACGCACTAATTAAATGAAAAACGCTTGCGTTCCGATAATCTCCCGGTTATAATATTTTTTGTGCAAGATTGATTGGGGCCATAGCTCAGCTGGGAGAGTGTTTGGCTGGCAGCCAAAAGGTCAGGGGTTCGAGCCCCCTTGGCTCCATTAACACTTCATATTTCTTCATTTTTTCATCACTTCTTCATTTTTTCATCACTTCTTCATTTTTTGTTCATAAATTTTGTTTAATCTATTAATAGGCGGAACAACCCCTCCTCCTTTTATATAGATACTCTTTTAGAGTGATCAATAAAGCTGTGAAGAAACGAAAAAATTACATTCATCCGCACAATTTGTTTCTTTCACAGCATGTTGATCATCTCTTCTTCTCTTTTTTAGGAAACTGCAAAATGGATGATAACTGATGTACCCTTTCCTTCTTCCGATTCAATTTGCAGACTGGCATTATGCCCTTCACAAATACTTTTACATACTGCTAAACCAAGACCTGTTCCCCCTTCTTTAGAAGTAAAATACGGGTCAAAAATCTTTTCTAAATATTCTTTGGGAATTCCCGATCCGGTATCACGAATATGTAATTGTACGACTTTCTCCATAGAAAGATGCTCTGTAATGATTTCTAATTTGTCGCCTGATTTCATCGCTTCGCAACTGTTGCGCACAAGATTTAAAATAAGCTGCTTTATTTCTCTGCTGTCAATCAGGATAAGCGGCAACGGTGTTTGTAAATAAAAAGAAACAGTTACCGCTGCCATATTTCCTTCTGAAGAGATCATCGGGTAAAGAGAACGAATGACTTCGTTTAGATCGGTAGGCCTTTTATCAACTATTCTGGACTTTGATAAGGATAAAAAGTCATTAATCATCTCGTTTGCACGATCTAATTCAGCAATAATCAATTCAAAATATTGTCTTTCTGTATCCGGATCTAAATTTTGTTCTTTAATAAGTTGAATAAAGCCGCGTATTACTGACATCGGATTACGGATTTCATGTGTTAGACTTGCTGTCATCTGCCCGATTAAATTGATTTTTTCCGCCCGATGTACAACCTCCTGCATTTTCTTTTTTTCCGTAATATCTCTGGAAATACCAACAATCGCAACTCTATCTCCATTTTTGCCCTTAATTGGTGACAGTGACATACTTACGTTTATCCGTTTCCCATTCTTGTGCGCTTTTACCGTTTCGTAATTTTTTACCGTTTTGCCGCTTATAACGGTAGAAAGCAGCAGATCTGTCTCTTTAAGCAATTCCGGAGGAGTCAGAGGCAGACGTGACCCCTTCAATTCATTTTCTTTCCAACCAAAAATTTGTTCAAATCCTTTATTAATTTTTTGTACCTCTCCGTTCACATTTAACACAAATATGCCGTCCGGAATACTTTCTAAAACGGAATTAAGCTTATCTTCTGTTACTGAAAGGCGTTCTTCGATCAAATGGTAGTCAGTGATATTTTGTATCTGTAATAAAAACATATCTTCGTATGCTGGATGATTTTCAACAATAGATATCGTAATTAAAACTTCAAGCTCTTCCCCATACCCATTAATAAAGTTTGTTTTGTAATGATGAATTTTATCATCATTGTTTTGAAAAACTTTCTTGATCGGAAAGCCGTCATTCCAATTATATGTATTGAATAATTTCCGATAAGCTTTATTAAGGGTTGTAAAATCAGAAATAGCAACACCAAGAATATCGCAAAAAGCATCATTTACTTTTACCAAATTTCCTGTTAAATCTACAAATGCCGCACCTATTAATGATTTTTCAAAAAAACTATAAAATGATTCTTCACTAATACGCAAAGTCCAATTATTGTTGTTATTCTTCATTTGTTC
>JAGKQJ010000295.1 GCA_017898095.1 Bacillaceae bacterium Marseille-Q3522
CGTTTACCCTTAATAAAAAGAATGATTTTCTACCTATTTTTATTTTCCGGTCATTAGCAAAGTTTTTAGCTCGCTGCCAATGGACACAACTAAATGGTATTAATAAAAAACCTTGTTTTTTTGCTAATTGTTCAGCGACCTCCAGGGATTGATAGAAGGAAAATTCCTGCATTTTTTTTGCATAATAAACAAGGTTAAGCGTTTTCGGATATAGCCACGGCAATCTTCGAGGGTCTTTTTCTTTATATTCTGCTGGAACAAGTGAATACATAGGATACAAGTCCATCACTCCTAAATAAGTACTAATTTCTTTTTTCTATATTGATTGTGTATCTTTTCAAGTTCTTCGAAAAAGGTGTCTCCTTCTCGTTCTGTCTGCGGGACAGGAAAATATTGCACCATGTTTTCCGTGTCGTACAGCTGACATTTCATGATCTGCTTTGCCTTCCACATTGGAAGAAACTGTTTCATCATGAATTCTCCGGTTTGATAATCTTGGAAAAAATATGAGAATCCCTTATTTCCTATTTTTTTTGCGGTTATTAAAACTTCTACGATCTGCCGGACACGACTATCAACAAAATTAATAGAAGGTGAACAATAAATTTGAACTGACTTCATTTTTCTAGTCATCATAAGTACATCTGTCAATACACTTTGTCCGTACCTTGACCATTTTCGATTAGAAAAAGCAAGATAGGCTTCATCCCACACGCATATGCTTCCCTGTGCCTTAGCTACTTCGTACCAGTCAGTGTAATGCAGCATTGGATAGCTGTCGTATAGCTCGTAATTGCTAAATAGCTTGATACTGCCTCCTTGACGCTCCGATTTCATCTTCCACCATTGTGCTAAGGTAGAAGCTAAAAACGTCTTGCCACCGCCTAGATGCCCCTGTATAAAAAAGTGATGAGCCATTACTTTTTACCCCTTTCCATTTTTTCCGCCATAACAATTGGTTTTGGAGGTTTTGGAATCAGCGCTTCGATCGTATCAATATAATAAGCAGGATCTGCAACCAGCTCTTTACCTTTCATGACGTAATCTATTAATTTTTTATAAGGATTGTTTTCGCCATGTAAATAAGTATTGTTTCCCATTCTTTCAAGCAGAATAATTGCTTTTAATTGTGGTTCTCTTAAGTCCTGTGCATTACTTTTCATTTCCTCAAGTACTTGTTTGACATCGCTTATGTGCTGCACTTGCGGAAATAAATCGTCGGAAATTGCCTGCTGAAGCTTTTCTGCATTTGTATCTTGCATTTACTGCACCCCCTAAATTCTAATATCAACAACCTTTTTCCCTATTCCGCCATCGTCAATTAATCTTTCTAATTTATGCTTTATCTCATCTGTTTGTATGCTTAAACAAGTCAATATATTTACGAATCGTGAATAATCATAATATATTTTTCCAGCAAGCATCATTTTAGTGTTATAAATAACCCTTCTATTTTGCATCGAATGGACAACTCCCCAAAAAAAATATTTAATTGCGCTGTAGAACGTTTCTCAAGCACTAACTTTTTACCATACCCGTTAATTCTTTCATTTTTACATCTAATTTTTCGATCAACGGACAATTATATTGTTCATCCCATTCTATTAGTTCTACAATGCTTTCCACTATTCCATTAAGTTCAAAAATCTTCATCATTAATTCTTGATTCATGATGCACCCCCGCAGCTCGTAATACCCATAACAACAAATGCAATAAACACTAATGCGAATAATAAACCTTTCGTCCAATCCATGCTAGAAGGCGGAACAGGAGGACGATATGCGGTTATTTGCCTTAAAACCATGTTTTGTTCAAGTGCTGCCAGCCTTTCTGTTTCTTCAATTGATCTAGCTGGAGCACGATAGAAGAAATTTCTTCCTTCTATCCCCGTTGTGACCACACAATCATCTATTGGTATCGCATATTTTCCAGTTACATAGAGAGTACCTTCACGAATTTCACTTATTCTAACCACATTTGATGTTTTGTTATCATCATCAAAAATGATTAATAAATCATTTGTATCCGGGTAAAAATCATCTTCCTTTTTATTAAAAAGAGCCATTAAGCTATCCCTCTTTTCTTTTTCGGTTTGTTCTTCATCTTTAATGCGATTTTCCACGCAATTAGTCCTACTGTTGCAACCCCGGCAGCAGTTCCGGCACCGACAACATACATATACATAAACGCATCAGCCATATTTTTCACTCCTTTTTTTTACCACCATTGAACTCCGTCTTTGATCGCATAGTATAGGCGTACTACCGACCTAAAAAGTAACAGTGAACCTAGAATTACGGTTGCGAGTAAAATAGAAGATATGACCAACTGCCAAGCTGGTGGCATATCTCCAAAAACACCAAGATAATTATTTACGTTTAAACCCTGTGCAGTTACTTGTTGTACATTCCTAAGTCTCTCAATTCCTAAATCTATAAAAGTAATTGGTGGGTCAAATATCATGTCCAAGAAGGACCTTATTTTTTCACGTAGATTGAACATTCAATCTCCCCCGAATCGAATCGATGAAATTAACCTTATTGCTCCAACCGCAGTACACATCCATAGAATGAATAATAAAATATACGCAATAACATCTATCTGCAGAAAGGATAGATTGTCAAACAGCTTTCCTATTGTTTCAGAATAGCCGGCAGCGCCAGAACTTCCCCTAGGAGTATAAAAAAGATTAGCCAACGTTCTGCCAAAGCCAACCACGAGACTCCATAACATCTTTCCCGTTTCAAAAAACAATTGAAAAAGCTTTACAGCAAGAACACCAATCTTATACAAAAAGTACAAAAGTCCATCTATAAGCGCATAAATAACTTCAAAAAATCCTATTATTATGTC
>JAGKQJ010000296.1 GCA_017898095.1 Bacillaceae bacterium Marseille-Q3522
GATTTTAATCGTGAGATGAATCAGCTTCGGATAAGGTGTGCCTTTGGGCACGCTAATTATCCGACAACGTCTATGAACCACTTGTGTAATATGGTAAAATATCCATGTACACATGTTCTTTGAAAACGGAAGATAGAGGGTTGTGACAGGAAAAAACGTCTGTCACGTAAAATCTTCAACGTTCAAACTGGTCTTGAACCGTGCCAACAGGGCGCTAATAGCAACACAGGTTGCTTTGCCCATGAAAGTCTAAGGGAAACCAAATAAGGGCTTGGTGTCAGCTTTTCGCTTGCGAAAAGTCATCCAAACGAAGTTTGGACAGTACCTTAGAACCTCGTGACTTTAGTCATGAGAGGTTCAGAGAGAAGCAAATTCATATATTAGGGAGGAAAACAATGCTTCTTACCTATTTTACGGTTAAAGGATATGGCGAACACGAAATCGTCATCCAAAAATCCCGCTTTCTTTCTTTTGTCGCAAGAGCAGAAACGGAAGAAGAGGCACAGGCCTTTATTCAGCAAATAAAGAAACAGCACTGGAATGCTACGCATAATTGTTCCGCCTATCTCGTTGGTGAAAACGATCAATTTCAAAAAGCAAATGATGACGGTGAACCAAGCGGAACTGCCGGTGTTCCCATTTTGGAAGTTCTTAAGAAAAAACAGTTAAAGGACACGGTTGTCGTAATCACACGTTATTTCGGCGGAATTAAATTAGGCGCCGGAGGTCTGATTCGGGCATACGGTAATGCAACTTCTGAAGGAATAACTGCCGCCGGCATTGTTGAACGAAATTTAATGCAAGTCATGCATGTAACAATTGATTACACTTGGCTAGGCAAAATTGAAAACGAGCTTCGCAATTCTATTTATACTATTAAAAATATCCTTTACCTTGATAAGGTGGAAATAGAAGTACTTGTCAAGGAAGAAGACACGGAGTCATTTTCATTATGGATGACGGAATTAACAAATGGCCAGGGGGAAATTCAGGCCGGTGAACAGTTGTATGTAGAAAAGCCCATAACGAAAAGCAACTAGGCGGAGAACAGAGATTATGTTAGGATTGACATCATTTCTGGTACCGAAACGCCTTCATAGAGCATTGGAGTTGCTTCATATTTGGACAGGCAAAGCTGAACGATGAAAAAATCAGGCGCAGACTCTAGTCTACATGAAGAATAACAAACTGTACCTCACTTAAAGGCGGGCATTAGAATGAAACGGAGAGGAAAATTCGTTTTTCCTCTCCCGGGTACGCTGATAATAGTACTTGTTCAAAAAGGGAATGGATAAGTAGCAATGCGGGAGTCTAAGTTTGCCGCATTTTAGTGTATGACTTTTTTGAACTATCTCTAATAGGTATATTCCATCCCGTTTTCAATTTCAATTGGCCAGTACGTTTCAGAATGATCGGTAACAAGCCATTCTTTCGCTTCTTCATCGTATTCCAAAGTAATTTCATTACCTACTTCTTCTTCCGTTGCTTTCATTTCATTTATTTCCTCTTCAGATGCGTCTGCTCTACTCCATTCACCATTAATTGTGGAAAGATATTGGATATCTACCGAATATATTTCGCGGTCTTCATCATATCGGATATAAGTACTATCTAAATCAATCACGATTTTTGAAACACCTGTCCCAAAAAAGGCATCGCCAAACTCTTGACTGCTTTGGATTTCATCCGCTTTTCCCGCTGAAAAATCACTTGCAGCATGCACAAGTTTAGAAGGATCCATCGTCAAATAACTATCATATTCCGATTTTTGATATTCACTGACTACTTGGCCAAGCGTCTTCATTAATCCATCCTCGGTCGGATGAAAATATAATTCGACATAGCTGCTGCCCTCTTCTACTGTTGCTTCCTCCGTCTTTTCTTCTCCCCACGGAAAAGCTTTGACCAGCTGCATTGTTGATCCCGGTCCGATTGGGCCAAAGTTACCTGCTTCTTCTGCAGTCTGTCCTGTATTTTTGCCGTTTACATATAATGCTGCATCACTGAAATCAGTATCAATTTCGACAAAAAGCGAATCAAGCGTTAAATCTACATCCGCATATTGATTATAATCAAACGAATTGATTTCCTCGGTGCTTTCCAAATCTGCATAATCGTCATGATACTCCGCTTTAAAAGAATAGATTCCCGGCAAGTACGGTCCAAACTCTTTGCTATAATCATCTGTATCTGCTGTTGCGATCTCATTATCATCCATAGAAAGGACAGTGCCGGAAAAATTTGTATAAACAGTATAATAAAATGGCTGTATGGCAAATTGATACTTATCAAAAAATAACCAGTATTTCCCTTCTTTTTTCAGTGTTAACAGTCCATATTCTCCTGCAGAAGACTCTTCTCCACTTTGTGCTTTTAAAGCTTGAGTAAGATCTGATAAGGTTTGCGGGTTTTCTTCCATATAACGAAGGAATCCGCCAAGATTATCTACATTAATTTTCAAGCTTGGATCCTCTGAGACGAGCAGATTGGCAAGTGTACTTTCATCCTTATTAACAATTGCGTCATGAAGCTGGTCAATGACGCGGTCTTTTTTTGTCAGCTGGGCGCCAACTTGATAGAATGCAAAAAGAAGTACGGCAATACCCAGAATCACTCCCAGGATTACTTTCTGCTTTTTTGATGATTTTTTCACGGCCGTTTTCTGTATATGACCCGAAGAACGCTGAAATGTTTCTTTTTCCTCTGAAGAAACAGGTGCCCCGCATTCCGCACAAAATGCAGCACTCTCTTTCAAAGGTTTTCCGCAATTCTTACAATATTGCATGTTACATCCTCCTATTACCCTATTAAAATCATTACAATTTCATAGTATATATT
>JAGKQJ010000298.1 GCA_017898095.1 Bacillaceae bacterium Marseille-Q3522
TACCTGTTCCACACATAACTAATAATTTTTTCATTATTGAATTGCCTCCTTTTGGCCATACGAAGTTTTATAAAAATGATTAGTTTTATTAATTGTTTGTTTATCCAATGATGATAGATTTGGATTTTTTTGCAAAGCATAATAGCTATATTCAGCTATTTCTTCCAGAATAACAGCCTTTTTAATAACATCATGTTCACTTATTCCACAAATAAAGACCCCATGACTTCTGAGTAATACAGCAGAATTTTTATCTAAATTTTCAATAATTTGCTTACCAATCTCATCCCCGCCAATAGCTGCATAGTCAGAACATGGAATTGGCGCTCCAAAAACATTAGCATGCGTTGTTGTTAACACCGGTATTTCTTCGCCTAATATTGCAAAAGCTGTTGCAAAAGGGGAATGAGTATGACATATACTTTGTACTTCCTGATTATGTTTATATACAAACAAATGGCTATCCAGATCAACTGAAGGCTTTAAGCTTCCTTCAATAACCGTTCCATTTAAGTCTGTAAGAACCATTTTTTCCGGAGTTAATTCGTCAAATGGGACACCGGAAGGTTTAATTAAAACATAATCATTGTTTGGTAATCTCAAACTCACATTGCCACTCGTCCATTTCACTAAATTTAACTCGATAAGGCTCTTATTAGCACTGCAAACTCTCTCCCTTTCGTACACATTACCCCTCCTCGGATAAAATTTATTTTGTTGCTGTATAAAAATTTCTCTGTAGAAACAGTGTGTCATAAACTGGTTTGTTCCTTTAGTGATGGCATTGAATTGCGTGTCGGGAACTCCGATATACGAAAAATTTTATAATGATATTTTCTACAGGTATCCTCAATATGAAAACCCGATCATTAATACCTTTTGTTTGAAACATACTTTTTAGGATTTTAAAATCCCCCCTTTTTAAACCGCTTTCTTTTGTTCCTTAAATGAACGACGAGGTTTTAATTTATTATTATAAATTAATCCGCCTAATCCAATTAGCGCTAATACAGTAATACCTATCCAAGGGATATTTCCACCAACCCAGACAAATATTCCGGTTGTCCAAACAGCACCATCGACCAAGGAACTAATACTTGCGTAATTTTGCAAATCAAAATTAGCAGCAGCGGCAGCTTTAGTAACTAGCGGTGCGGTCCATGTTGCTATATATAAACCAACGCCTATATAAATGGAGCCTCCTAAAATAAGTCTGATAACGTTGCCTTTGAAGGCTGGCGCCATTAAACAAATTAAGAATGGAATAGTCGCTAAATCACCAAATGGTAATACTGTATTTCCGGGTAAAATTACCGCCAGGAAAATGGTTATTGGAATTAATACCAGCGATGCCGTCAATACACCGGGATGCCCAACAGATAAAGCACTATCCATGCCAATATAGATATCTCTATCCGGCATTTTTCGTTTTACAAAATCACTTGCAGCTTCTGAAATAGGGTTTAATCCTTCCATTAAAATCGATACCATTCTCGGCATTAACAACATGACTGCCGCAGTTTTGACGCCTAAGTTTAAAATCCCATTCAAATCATATCCGGCAAGCGTTCCCATTACGATGCCAATAATAAGCCCCATGATGGTAGAATCTCCGAATATACCAAATTTTTTTTGAATTGATTCAGCATCCGCATTTAAATTTTTTAATCCAGGTATGCGATCAAATAAATAATTTAACGGCTTTGCCACCAGGTAAGATGGAGCAGACCCGCCATGTGGAAAAGTGATATTTTTAAATCCATAGAATTTCTCGATATCAGGAGCCATTAAGTCAGATAACCAGAATACGATTAATAAATGTGCAACAAATGTGAAGATGGAAAGTGGTACATTTCCGGTTATGATAAACATTAGAGAACCTGTAAAAGCCACATGCCAATAATCCCATACATCGACATCCAAAGTCTTTGTTAATCCCACCAATACCAAAATGAAGTTTATTGCAATACCGATAGGAATAGCCATACTCCCTATCACTGTCCCGTATGAAATAGCAGCTGCAGCCGGCCAGCCAACATCTATTGTCGTTAAATTAAACCCGAATCTTTCTGTCATTGCCTGGGCTGCTGTACCAAGACTTTCTCCAAGTAATCCGATTACTAAATTCAATCCTATAAAACCGATACCAACCGTTAACCCGGCTTTAAATGCTTTCCCGGGCTTTGCTTTTAACACCAATCCAAATACAAACAATATAATTGGCAGCATGACACTTGGCCCCAGGTCAACAAACCATTGTATAATATCCATTTTTTCTACCTCGCTTTAAATTAAATTCATTTCATGTAATAAAGCATTGTATTCTTCATCATTGCTGCAAACAGATAATTTATTAATAATAGACGTATCTTGTAAAGCCAAAACTAATTTTTGCAGCATTTCAATCTGATCTTCAGGATTCTTTAAAGCAAGCATGAAAACAACTGATACAGGAACTACTGATCCGTCGCTTTCCCCCATAATCCTAAAGTTAACCGGCTTTTTTAATGAAGCAAATGCCACTTGAGAAGTATGAACATAACAACTATCCGTATGTGGAATTGCTACTCCGATAGGGTCAGTAGGTAACCCAGTTGGAAAATCTTTTTCTCTTTTTGAAATTGCCTCATCAAACCCTTTTTTTGTTATTCCATTTTCCTCTAAGATATTAGCCATTTTCCAAATGACTTCTTGATCTGTATCTGCCGTTAAATGAAATAAAGCTAGTTTATAAATTTGTTTTCTAACAAAATCCTGCTTTTTATGGTCTTGAGTTTTATTTTCAAGAAACATTTACTATTCACTTCCTGAGTTTATATC
>JAGKQJ010000297.1 GCA_017898095.1 Bacillaceae bacterium Marseille-Q3522
TTCTTAATCACTGAAAAACTAAAACTACCTTCCGTATGGTTTTCCTGGCCCTTATATTCTGTTTTCGATTTTCACTCCTAATAAAGCACAAAAAAAAGCCGGACAAACGGATTACCGCTTCCGACTTTTTTTACTTTCCCCATGGAATAATAGCGTCTTGCCTTGGAAACTTCAAATTTCCTTTCCAACCCCGGCTTCCAGCAAGTGCTGAATAAGATTATAATCGTGGATTTTCCAAGCATTATCTGCAAAATAAATCGTGCTTAGACAGGCATTTTCTAATTTGGTATTTTTATTATTAATTTTTCCGTTTGACAATGTTGCTAAAATGGCGCCAATCGTGCCGCCGTGTGCCACAAGTAAAAGCTTTTCCCCGGAGAATTCTTTATGAACTTGCTTCAATCCATTCATTACACGTAACGTGATATCGGCAAAAGATTCCTGATTGGGATATTGACCATCAGGGAAAGCAGACGTTCTTTCTTCCCACGTCATTCCTTCTGCATCACCGAAGCATCTTTCAATAAATTCTTCTCTTTCATAGATAGGAAGATGTAAGGATTGATTGATAATGTCCGCCGTATGGCGTGCTCTGCTTAACGGACTCGAGATAATTGCATCCCAGGAAAATTGTGCTAAATAATCTCGGCTCGCTTCCGCTTGTTTTATCCCCTTTTTATTCAAAGGAATATCTGTTCTTCCCTGAATTTTTCCCAAAGCATTCCAATCTGTTTCCCCATGCCTGACTAAACATATTTGCGTCAAATATCCTCACCCTTTTCTAGTAAACTGGTATATTTCTATATTTTTAAAGAAAAGCCGCATTTTTCAGCGGACAGAAACAATTTCCCCGCGGTAAAATTGTTTTTTTGCAACGGGAATATTACTTGAACCGCAATATTTTTTTAGCGATCTCTCTTCTCTTTCTGTAACAATCGAAATAACGGTTCCCTTTGCCCCAAAGCGGCCGCATCTTCCAGAACGATGAATATATTGAGTTACATCCTTTGGAAAATCATAATGAACTACATGCGTAATATCTTTAATATCGAGTCCTCTTGCAGCCAGATCCGTTGCTAAAAGCAGCTTTAGTTTCCCGGAACGAAAATCCCTCAATGCCCTTTTCCGTTCCATTTTATTCGCATCGCTGTGAAGCATACCGGCAGAAATTTTTTTAAATTCAAGCTTTTGCATGAGCACCTGCAGGTTTCCGATATCTCTAATAAAAACTAGCGACCTGCTATCGGAGATTCTGCTTATTTTTTCGAGAATTTTAATTTTATCCCGCTGTTCACTAAGAAAATAAATATGGTTAACTGTATCTTTTTTTATTGTATGATCATCCGTAATCTTTACCACAACTGCCTGATTTGTCAACTGCTTCGCTAAGATTTCTGTCTCTTGCGATATCGTTGCGGAAAAAAGTAAAATTTGCCGGTCACGTAAGGCGGAATGAACAATCGTTTTCACTACTTGAATATGTTCGCTTCCCAGTAATTGATCACCTTCATCCAAGACAATCAGCTTTACTTCATGCATTTTTAATTTTTTCTCCTTGATTAATTCCAGCATTCTTCCAGGTGTACCGACAGCAATATGAGGATGTTTTTTTAATTTATCCAGCTGCCGTTTCTTATTTGCTCCTCCGATAAAAGAAGCAGCACGAATACCTGAGTCTTTAGACCATTTTTGAATCTCAGTAAAAATTTGTATTACCAGTTCCTGGGAAGGAGCTAAAATAATTGCTTGCATTCCGCTGATTTCAGGATTTATTTTATCCAGCAAAGGAAGCAGGTAAGCGATCGTTTTCCCTGTTCCTGTAGGTGATTCCGCAATGACATCCTGTCCATTTAATGCCGGAGGGATTGCTCTATTTTGTATCATCGTTGCTTCCGTAAAACCGGATTGAAGCCATTTTTGTTGTAAAAATCCGCTGAGATTATCCAAAAATAAAGTCCTCATTTTTTTATTCCTTTCTCCAATTACATTTCCACTCATTAAAAAAGGTATTGCGGTCACCATTAGTATACCCCAATACCTTTTCTTTCAGCAAAGCATGTTACCAAATTGAAATTTTTCTCATTATTAATGCTAAGCGCTGGTCTCTAATGAATCCCGCCTGCGGGTTTCCAACTTGCCGGAGGAATATCTCCACCTGATTACCAGTAAATCGGGCTCATTCTTGCAATATCCGTTTTGCTTTCGAATCTTTGTTATCTTTTCCTGTCACTTCAAGCACATCAAGGAAGAAGACAAAGATCGGGATCCCGATAATTAATCCCCAAACACCCATAAAATGCTCAGAAAAGATCAAGACAAGAAAAGTATAAAAAACCGGTAAATTTGTTTTGGAAGACATTAATTTCGGGTTCAAAATGTAAGCTTCGAGAGCATGAATAAACATGATTAAAATAACAACATAGACAACCTGCATAATCCCGCCAATTGTATAGGCGATTGTACATAGCGGAATTAAAGAAATGATCACACCGGCGACCGGGATTAATCCGAGCAGAAAAATCAATATCGCCAATCCGATTAATTGCGGAAAACCCATAATCCAAAGAGCAAGCGTTGTTAAAATACAATTGACAGTTGCAATGATAAATTGTGCTTCGATGACTTTTCCAAAAGTGCGGACAAACTTGGAAGCAAAATATTCTATTTCATAGTAAAAAGAAGATAATTTGCTATCCTTGAATTTTTTTGTAAAGTCTATTAATCTTGGTTTTTCAAGAAGGAAAAATAAGCTTAGCAGAATAGCAAGCAAGACTTGAAGACCTGTTTTTCCAAGATCCGTAAAGTATAGCACTAAAAAAG
>JAGKQJ010000299.1 GCA_017898095.1 Bacillaceae bacterium Marseille-Q3522
AATAAGGTGTGATAAATTTTGAGAAAAAAAGTGGCAGTTATTCATACAAGTTTTGTCTCAGTCAATACTCTGAAAGATTTGTTTAAAGAAATCTTACCAGACGTTCAAATGATTAATATCGTTGATGACAGTTTACTCCCTGAAGTTATGGACAATGGTTCAATTACTACAGGGATTGTAAAAAGAATTTGTGCTTATGCCCAGCAAGCGGAAGCATTCGGTGCAGATGTTATTTTAAACCAGTGTTCTTCTGTAGGAGAAGCCGTTAATGTTGCCAGAAGATTAATAAAAATACCATATATTAAGATTGATGAAGCAATGGCAGAAGAAGCTGTAAAAATGGGAAATAAGATATCTGTTATTGGTACTGTAGAATCAACGATGGGGCCAAGTATGAGATTAATTGAAAACACAGCAGCTAAATTAAATAAAAAAATTGAAATCAAACGCTGTTTGGTAGAAGGTGCTTTAAATGTTTTGATGAAGGAAGGTGATACAGACAAACATAATCGTATGGTATTAAAAGAAATTGAAAGTACCGAAACTGAAAGTGATGTAATTGTGCTTGCGCAGGGAAGTATGACAGTTTTATTACCTCTTTTGAGGCATATTCAAAAGCCAGTACTTACAAGCCCACGTTTAGGGGTGATGCGAGTGAACCAAATACTTCAAGTATAGTTGCTGGTGCCATCCGATATCGATAATTTAATTTTGAGTTTACTTTAATTACATGAGTGGGCAGGGGGCAGACAAAAAGCCCTACCAAACAATACGGATGGTCTGGAGCTTTTACATTGCCGCGCGAACTTTTTTAAAAAACGGAAAAGTTGCGATGAGGCCTGCGGAAGAACTAAAATTATTAAAAACGTCCAGCGTAGAGATCGGTAAGCATCTTGTTGATGGCGAACATCGTTTGCCTGTCCGTGGTCAAATGCTGGAGATTGACTTGGCCTTTGATTTGTCAATATCGACTGCGTCATCATTCGGACTTCATGTCTTATGTTCAGACGATGGACAACAGAGGACACTGATCAGATTTGACCGGAATGAATCATGCCTGTTTCTGGATCGGGATCATTCGGGAGAATGTTTGGATGGAGTTCGCCGCACCGCATTATCAGGAGACATAAAAGTGCTCCGGCTGCATGTGTTTGTCGATCGATCATCTGTTGAAGTCTTCGCTAATTCAGGTGATGTGACGATGACGAGTCGTGTGTACCCGAAAAACAGCAGCGATAGAGTCACTTTATTTGCTGAAAACGGAACTGCTGTTATGACTGGCGGCGCTGTGTGGTACTTGAAAGATAAATGGTCAACAACGAACGACGAGTGAATAGATATCCATCGAGTGTTTTAGGTCAAAATAATAGAAGGCAAGAGGATCCTCTTGATTAAGATTGATGATCCCTTAGAATGGACAGATGAAACAATGAGATCTGTTCATTCAAGGGGTTTTTTTATGTCTGAAAAAAATGGCTCTGCAGCAATTTAAATAGGACTTGCTGCACTATAAGTCGTTTTAGGCATTTCCGAATATTCATTCTGTCTCGAAAAAAAAAGAAGTTTCAGTTCGCGGGAACGTACATTCGTGAAAAGATAAAAAAGCGTAAAGAAACCCTCAGGAGTTTCTCTAGGTTCATAACCATGAACATAAGGGCAATCACCATTTCACTGAGCATCTGGTGTTTTTGATATTATTGATTACTTTTTTCCGTCTAATGTTAAATAAATTTGTAAATATTATCAGTTATTGAAAAAACTTGATATGTTTGAGAGTTTCTTTCAAAGTTGATTTTTTACATCTCATCTTTCTTTCATATACAGTAATGAATAATTCTTCATCTTCCTCTTTAAAAACATCTATTACAATATCACGATTTGGAAATCTATCCTAAAATTTCTTGTTGTATAAAAATCAAACCAGTGCAATGTTTCAAAAGTTCATTCCCATATTGTTAATAATTCATGGGCAGCGTGAAATCAGAAGGCAGCGACTGACTAACTATTTTGCTATGTGCAGGTCCGAAAAGGGGTACGAACTTCTGAATGGGAATACTAGTGTCCATTCAGGATTCAAAAGTATTTGAATTCCGGTGAAAATCGTATTTCAATAGAAATAAATAATGTCCTTCCTATTCCGGAACCTTGGTATATAGATAATTGTATTTTTGCTGAGGTGTAAACGAGCACATTATTCCAAGTATCCTATTTTCAAATTAATTCAGATACATTCCCGGATTAATGTGCTTTTTTTATTTTAATTTAGCTATTTGATTTGAGTGGCAAATATCATATTCTCATCTATTTTACAAATAATGCAGTCCCCCTAATCCTAACTGACAGTATACTTACTCCCATTGATAATCACGCTTTTTGCTTCAATTAACAATAAGGCATTCCAAATTTCCAATGCAAAATTAGCGTTGGAATAATATTGAAGTACCCATTCCTCATCTACTGACAAGGGCTTAATTTCTCCTATCCCTCCTTTATAATAGTCAATTGAAGTTAATTCTAAATAGTCGTCATCCTCTGCTTTATCTTTTGTATTATGCCTTTCTTCACCAATATTTTCAACGAAGTACCATGCAGAAACCCCTTCAAAAATTAATTTAATTTTATTTTCATAACCATTATCAATTGTTTTCAATTCAAAACGAATAGTATTTTTCAAGATATCAAATTCATACGTGTCAATAACAGCAGCCCACATTTCATTGAGTAAATCATTAAATCTATCCTCCATTTTATCACCTTCCTTTATAAGCTTTTATCATCGTTTCAATCTGTTCCAATGCTTTATATGTTATATCTATG
>JAGKQJ010000029.1 GCA_017898095.1 Bacillaceae bacterium Marseille-Q3522
TTATAATAAAATAAGTCAGAAAATAAGCTTGGAATTCCGCTTATCTGTTTTGGAGAGATGCAAATGGAGGATATAAAAAAAATAACAACACTATGTTTATTAGCGGGTAAAATAATGATGAAAAGCGGCGCAGAAACATATCGCGTTGAAGATACGATGTCGAGAATGGCTGCCGCTTTCGGAATGACCGATTCGGAATGTTTTGTTACCCCTACAGGGATCATTTTTTCGCTTAACGGGGAAGAACCGACAAAGCTCATCCGTCTTAAGGAGCGGGCGACGGATTTGCGAAAAGTGACCATTGTTAATGACATCTCGCGGAAAATCAGCAGCAGGGAAATGACGGCAGATACAGCGCTGCAAAAATTAAAAGAACTGGAACAAACGAATCTTGCCTATCCTGTCTGGCTGCAGCTTGCCGCTGCTTCCGTTGCGAGTGGTTGTTTTTTAATTATGTTTTACGGACGCTGGAGTGATTTCCTGCCTGCTGTTATAACAGGTCTATTGGGATTTGCCGGTTTTCTATATGCGCATCGAATCGTCGCAATCAAGTTTTTTGCCGAATTTTTAGCATCGTTAATTGTCGGCTTTTTTGCAAGTTTATTGGTGTCAACGGGGATTGGAGCGGAGCTTGATAAGATTATTATCAGTTCGATCATGCCGCTGGTTCCCGGGCTGTTGATAACGAACGCAATTCGTGATTTAATGGCAGGACAGCTTGTTTCCGGGCTTTCAAAAGGAGCAGACTCTTTTTTAACCGCTTTTGCAATTGGAACCGGAATAGCTGTTGCTTTAACAGTTTTTCCTTAATTTTCAAGAATAACGCACAGGTGGAAATTTTCAAGTGAACAAGTTCACTTTCAGTGTATGATGATTTAGATGGAAAGGCAGGAAAGTCGGATGAGCATAATCGCGCAGCTGGTAACAAGCTTTATTTCTACTGCTGCAATTGCCGTTATTTTTAACAGTCCGGTTCGGTCGTTAATAAAATGCGGGTTGGTAGGGATGATAGGCTGGGTTTTCTATCTGATAACGTTAAAGATAACGGAGGATACCGTTGTGGCGAGTTTAGCTGCATCTGTTGTTGTCGGTATCGTTAGTCAGACTTGCGCCCGAATCTATAAAACACCGATTATTATTTTTAATGTAGCCGGGATTATTCCCCTCGTTCCCGGAGGATTGGCGTACAATGCTATGCGCCATTTTGTTGAGGAGGATTACGATCATGCTGCGCAATTTGCCGGCGAAGCGCTAATGATTTCCGGAAGCATCGCGCTTGGCCTCCTGATTACAGAAGTTCTTAATCAGCTTATAAAAAAAGTATTATAAAAGAGGTTGTGTTGTTCAAAAGTACGTCGAAACCCCCACTGAAGGAAGATTCACTTTATCGCAGATTAAGGGGCAGTAAAACCCCCGCCTTAAAAATGAAGGTAAAAAAATATATAAAAAGAAGTGGGGGTTAAACCTATGTTGGTGTCTGGCTAGACATTGAGGTTTTAACGAAAAAATCAATCATAAAGAAAGAAGGGAAGTCCGCATTGCCGGAACATGGGAAAAGAACTATGTGAAAAAGCTGGAATTCCATCGTTTTGGCTGCGGAGACGGTAGATGTCTAAACATGTAAAAACAAATGCAATGCGCCTGCTCGATCAACGAAATATTTCCTATCAAATTTTAACCTACGAACTAACCGACGGTCGTATTGACGGGCTTTCAGTTGCGGAAAAAATTCAAAGAGTTCCTTCCATGGTTTTCAAAACGCTTGTCACAAGAGGAACAAGCGGAGAGATTGCAGTATTTGTTGTGCCTGTTGAAAGTGAACTTGATTTGAAAAAAGCTGCAAGAACGGCAGGAGAAAAAAAGATAGAGATGGTGGCAGTAAAGGAAATCGAAAAGCTGACCGGTTACATACGCGGAGGCTGTTCTCCGATTGGGATGAAAAAGCATTACAAAACCTTTATCGATGAGTCCGCTTTTCAACATGAAACGATTATCGTAAGCGGCGGAAAACGGGGTGTCCAAATCGAAATCGCCCCGGAGGATTTGCAAAAAATAGTCACAGTATGATAAGAGGGCTTCTCTGATCTGGTGAAGCGCCAGTTTCACCTATGCCCGTTGAATCGGGTACACGAAGGGCTAAGCTCTTCTTTTTTTTGCCCATCGCTATTTCGTGCGGAATCAAAAGCAATTTTTAAGAGTATCCCGATAATAGTTGTTTCACACTGATGGAAGCCGCCGTGTTTAAAACTTCGGGAATTCAGTTGGGAACCCCACTTTTACCTCGCTTTGAAAATCCACTTATGCTTTGCTTTGCAAAGTAGTAAGCGCCTAAAATCATAGAGCATTAAAAGTTAAACGCACCAAACCAGGCAATAGGCATACATTACAATATGAAAGATTGAAAGGAGATTAAAAAATGACGCATCCATATTTTTATAATCGAGAAATACCAATGTATCCTCCAATAGGATATCCTGTGGAACCATTTCAATTTGAGGATCGACAGCAATTCGGTCCCGGATCCCCCCAACAATTTCCTTTTCCTGGTTTCCCGCCGGGCCAGCCCCCATCACCAGGCCCGTCGTTTCCGGGAGGGCAGCAACCAGTTGGACCGCCGACCCAGGCACCGCCTGACTTTGTTCCGCAGCAACCTGATGTCGCTTTATTTGCCGTTGATCCGGGTGGGATAAGACGCTGCTTATTTCGCTTTACGTTTATTTGGCTGGATGACGGGCGCCGTTTTTGGTTTTATCCGATCTTTGTCGGAAGAACATCTGTCGCAGGCTATCGTTGGCGCAGAGGCAGACGGCAATGGGTGTACTTTGGCATTAGTTTAGACAGGATTGACTCATTCCAATGTTCATAAGCTTCCGGACTGACAAGTCATTATTAGGGAAACCCGTTTCATATGCTTGAGACGGGTTCCCGGTTTGAAAGAAGCGGACAAGCTCTTTAGCGAGTGAACTCGTTTCAGCAAGCTCAGAAACTCGGGAAATCAGAAGGGGACTGTACCCCACCTCATAAAGTCAAGTGAAACTTCCTTCAATGATATTAATCTAAATTAAAAGATGACTGTCCCAATGACTGTTTGGTATAATATTTGGAACAACAGTCTAAGCGTGAGTTTCACAGTACGAGGAAGGGGATCCTCATTTTGATTGAGAAAAAATTGGCAGTAATCGAAGCAGCAGCACTTTTATTTTCCCGCAAAGGCTATTATGCGACATCAACGGAAGAAATAGCCAGATTAAGTAAAGTTGCCAAGGGCTCCATTTATCATTATTTTGAGTCAAAAGAAGCAATTTTAATTGCTGTTTATCATTATTATCATACAAAGCTATTTAATGAAATACGTTTATGTTACAGTTCCGGAAACAGTATCCGTGATCATTTTAAAGAGGAGCTTGTAACACAAATTAAATTTTATTTTCGTCATAAAGATTTCATTAGTATTCAGTACAGGGATCAGTATACAAACGAAAATCCGGAAATCTTAAACACTTTTTTTGAGATGAAACAGGAAATATTTGATTTATATAAAACGAGAATCGAAGAGTTGTATCCCGGTACAAAATACTCCAAAGACTTAAGCTTAATTTTAAATGGCATGATCAAAGAGTTTCTCAATGAATGTTTGTTCTTGGGCGCTGCAATATCCATTCGCCCGTTTGTTGATTATATTTTTAACAGATTAGATGCTATTTCAACAAGCTATCACAAAGAGGAGGAGCCAATTATGAAGAAGAACGAAAACGAAACGGAATTAGCAGTACAAATCGTTCGCAATATCCGCATGAAGCTGGAAATGTCGCCTGTTCGTAATAGTAAAATTATGAAAAGCTTCGAAATTTTAGATCGTTTGGAATCAATAATTGGAAACCAGCATGATTTACTTGTAGTGGAAAGCTTAATTACTTATTTAGCATCGATCTCGATTGCACCGATTAAAAACGAAGTGAAACAACTGAAACAGCAAATTCACTTGGGAATGTAGGGAATCCTCTCTAAAAATTATTATTGAAGAACAACAAGACAGGTTCACTTATTACGATGCTCTATCGGTCTTTCCAGTGCATATAATTCCTCTTCAAAAGCAGCCATCTGTTGTTCAAATATGGTACGGGCATCTCTTAACGCTTGGTTGTATACAAACGGAGATAGCGCTTCGAGCATAAATGCAAATAAATTTTCCGCAGCAAGCTGGCCGAGTTCTTCGGAAAATTCATTTTGAAAATAAACTTGAATGTTTTCGATAATAGCTTGCTTTTGTTCGTTTGCTATTTTTAATGGATACATGAAATTTCCTCCTTACAGGTATAGAAAAAATTAAGAATTCTGGCTAAGAAGCAGGTAAAAAACAACTATTACAGCAGGGCTTCCGCGTATTTCAGATTACAGCAATCAAGATGGGGCAAGTCCTTTTATAATAAAGGAAATCGTCCGTTCTATTTCTTCCTCCTTATTCCATTTGTTATCTGGAACGATGAGAAAGTCTGCAAAAATATAACCTATAAGCGTCGAACCGATAAATCTAATTACACTATAATAAGGAATATTAATAATTTCTCCTTTTTCTTGGAAATATAGGATTACTGCACGGAAGCGGGAAGCAACGATCTTCCCAATGTGCTCCATAAATTGTTCTCTTAGTTCGTGATGAAAAGGAATTTCTTGAATTAATATTTTTAATAGTTTTTTGTTCTCCCGAAAAAATTCGATTCGATTGGAAAGCATTTCGCGCAAAAAATCTTCAAAATGATCAAACTGCTGATTTAAAACTTTATTGAGATCATCAATAATAAATGGAGCAATGGTGTTTGTCAAAATAGGTGCAATGATCGATTGCAGAAGGTCCTTTTTTGTTTTGAAATGGCGAAAAATGGTTCCTTCGGCAACCCCTGCTCTTTTGGCAATTTCGCTTGTTGAAGTGGACGCATAGCCTTTTTCTGAAAAAATTTCAATTGCTGCGATAATAATTTGTTTTTGCTTTTCCGTTAATGAATGTTGTTGTTTGGCTATATATTGTAAAAGTTCATCTTGCCCAGTCATTATAAAAACTCCTTTAGTGAATGCAAATTATTAGCAAGCTCTCTTTCCGGACAGAAGGGGGCGCTTTCTCTATTATAATAAACAGATTCGGGTAAATTCCAGTGTTGCTATATGGAAAGGGGAGCGGTCTCGAAGTGAACCAGGGTGGAGCAGAGTCTCCTCCTCCCTGGCTCCAGTTTTTTGTTTACTATACAAGAACATCATTAATAAAACTTTCTCAACAGTCAGATTTTCCGGTATTTTTTCAAGGTAACAATATTTAAAATGATAAACAACAAGGAAAATCCGGCAAGGACAAGGATATCTACATAGATATCACTCCAGCCGTCCCCTCTGACCATAATATTTTGTAAAGCATGGGCACCATAATAGAGCGGAGTGAACGGACCAATCCAGCTTAGCCAATCAGAAATCGTCTCTAAATTAAAGAGGCCGGAAAAGAAAATTTGCGGGACGATCACAAGTGGAATAAATTGCATCATTTGTAATTCGTTATTCGCAAAAGCTGATAAGAGCGTCCCGAATGTTAATGCTGTTAAAGCGAGCATAATGATAACGAGCAACACATAGAAGAATGAACCTTCCATCAACATATCCAATACATAGACCGCATAAGCCGTGATAACACTTGCTTGAAGGACAGCAAAAATGCCAAATCCGAGTACATAACCGATCACAATTTCCCAGCGTTTTAACGGGCTGGCCAGCAATCTTTCCAGCGTGTTCGTAGTTCTTTCTCGTAAAAAAGAAATTCCGGCAATAAGAAAGACAAAGAAAAAAGCAAAAAATCCAAGCAAAACCGAGCCGAAATAATCAAATTGCCCCATATCCTCAGAGCCGTGTAAATAATGAACCTCAGGATCAACAGTATTGGCCGGCGGCTGCATCGCGGCAAGAGAACCGCTGATCCATTTTAATGTCGCCCCATTGATGGACGGATCACTGCCTTCCAGATAGACAGCAGGTGTTTGCCCTTCAAAGAGAAGATAGCCGTCAAGCTGTTGTTCATGCAAAGCTTCGTCTGCATCCTCCTCACGGTCATAATACGTAATCTCCGCATCATCCTCTGGAAAAATCTCCTTCATTTGATCAGGAAGATTGACAACACCGATTTTTGGATAATACGTTTCTCCGTTAAAAACAAGATGCAGCATCGTTAAAATTAACAGCGGTGCTAAAAAAATTAACGCAAGGGTGCGTTTATCACGAATAAACTGGCGGACAATTCTGATGATAATCGCATTAATTCTCATGCCATTTCCCCCCATTTCGGCTCATCATAACGTGTGTTTGTCTGTCATCCAATTTAATTCCCTCCGTATACAAGAAATGCTTCTTCAATCGTTTGTGAATTGGTTTGCTTCTTTAACTCATCCGGTGTACCGACAGCAATCAACTTTCCGTCGCGAATCATCCCGAGACGGTCGCATTTTTCTGCTTCATCCATGACATGCGTGGTAACGATAATTGTTTTGCCGAGCTGTTTCAATTGCCGGAAGGAATCCCAAATCGATTTTCTTAATACGGGATCAATACCGACGGTAGGTTCGTCAAGAATAAGCAGCTCCGGTTCATGCAACATCGACAACGCTAAGGAAAATCTTCTTTTCATTCCGCCGGAATAATTGCCGATTAGTTTATGAAGATGTTCATGTAAATGCACCAGTTTTAAAACTTCCTCTGTCCGTTCTTGGCGCCTTTTTCCTTTTAAACCGTATAATGCGGCAAAGAAATCAATATTTTCTTTGGCAGACAGATCCTCATATAAAGCATCCGATTGCGCCATATATCCAACCCTCTTGATAAGCTGAAGGGAGGGCATTTTTTCCGAGAATAAAAGGATTTCCCCGTTTGTTGGCAGATCCAGACCGATTAACGCTTTTACAAGAGTTGTTTTCCCGGCGCCTGACGGTCCGAGCAAGCCGAAAATTTCTCCTTTTTGAATGGCAAGCTGAATATGTGACAAAACCTGATGATCGCCAAATTGTTTGGTTACATCGCGAATTTCGACAATATTTCCCACAAATCTCCACCTCTTTTTCGATAGTGAGTAATTACTCACTCATTATGATACACAAGACGGAGGAAAATGTAAAGTGAGTAATCACTCATTGCGCGAAAATTTTTTGTAAATCATTTTTTTAGATTTTTACAGTACAAATCAACTGGGAAATTAGCTATACTGTTGAAGAGAAATATGTAAGAAAATAGAGGTGATCCCTTGGCAAATTTTAAAGCAAGTGCCATCATTCATAAAAACGTCGCAGAAGTTTTTGCTTTTATCACAAATCCGGATAACATCCCTGAAATAATGCCAAATGTCGTGAAATGGGAAAAAGTAACGGAAGGCGCGGTTGGCAAAGGGACAAAAATAAAAGAAACAAGGGCGATACGCGGAAGATCTTCGACAGCAGAGATAGAATTTATTGATTTTGAGCAAAATCGGCATTTTGCTATTGAAAATAGCAACAACGGGCTGGTCGTCATATACCGGTATATGTTCACGGAGATCCCCGAGGGTACGCAAGCAGATTTAAAGGCGGAAGTGAAGACAAGCGGAGTGCGTATGAGATTGACAAAGCCGATTATCGTAAAAATGCTAAAACAGGAAGACGGCAATCAGCTAAAATATTTAAAAAAGATGCTTGAAAAATAAGTGAACTCGTCTCAGTATACTGAAACTTCGGGAATCAGGTGGAGACTTTACGCCATCTGATTGGGGAATCCCACCTACGCTTCTTAGAGGTGTAAATTTTAACCCTTCAAAACATTCAAAGTTAATAGTCCTCCTCTGCTATGATGACATAGGTTCACAAGCCAATGCCAGGCAGAAGAGGACGGGAAAATATGGAATTAAGAAGACGGCTTAATAAGAATAGCTCCAAAATCGTTCTTGATGAATGCGCGACATGGTATGCGGATTCTTGCTTTTCAATTGTTCTTCCATATAAGCAGCCGTAAACTGGGTTTGCGAACGATGAGCTTTAATCGAAGCGATTTTTACATCAGCGAATAGAGCGACATCATTGACAATATCTGCAGGCCCAAGCTCGGCTTCGCAATTCCGGGAAAAGGCGACGCAGTGAAGCTTTGGGCGGCTTTCTGCAGGCAGCTTTGCTAAAGCTTTCACGACTGCGGCACCGGTTGCATCATGATCCGGATGGACAGCGTAGCCTGGATAGAAAGTGATGACTAAAGAAGGGTTACATTCTGCAATAATTTTATCAAGGCAAGCGATTATTTTTTGTTCATCTTCAAATTCAATTGTTTTATCACGGAACCCGAGCATTCGCAAATCAGTAATGCCAAGGACACGGGCAGATTCCTGCAATTCGTTGCGGCGAATATTTGGCAGTTCTTCCCGATTTGTAAAAAGAGGATCTCCCATATTGCGTCCCATTTCCCCTAATGTTAAACATGCGTAAGTGACCGGGGTTCCATTATTAACATGAGCTGCAATGGTTCCCGATACCCCATAGGCTTCATCATCTGGATGGGGGAAAACAACCAATACATGACGTTCTTTCTCGATCATTTTCAATCTCCTTTTTTTCTTAAGATATATTTCTGTTAAGACCGGCGCTTTTCAGGATCTTTCGTCAGCTAAAAAGCGTGCCTTTATTTGCATTCTCTGAACGAAAACAAGGTTCATAGTTAAACTTGTTTGCACTTTAATTTTATCGCACAGAAAACTTGTGAGCCCTTTTTTAAACAGAAAAGGGGATTTCACTCAGTTCAAGTGTCACAGCCAGCTTTCCTTCAAAATCATGTCCGGAGAGAAGCAGTCTCCCAAGTTTATCAACTTCAAAATGCGTGATTCCTTCTGCATAAATCCAGCCTATCGGCATTTTTAAGCCAACGCGGTAAGGACCTTTCCCGGTGATTTTGCCATGCTCATATTGGACAAGGGCATTGCGGATATAGGCACCGGATGAAAAGAACTTTTCATTACGGTGAGAAGCATATGCTCCGTTGGTTGTTTCCAAATGGAGATACACATCTTTATGTGCAAATCTATCAATCTCTTTTTGTACGAGTTCCAGTGATACGCGCTCCATCGTTTTCTTCCTTTCTATTCATTGGTTCTATTATGAGTGAGTTTTTCGGAAAATTAGCGGTGAAAATTTGAATAAAACACTCTATCCAATTGTGGGCAGTTTATTTTAAGTGTTTCCCAGCAAAATGAAACAACATCTTAACTCATGTAAAGAAGACGAGTTTCTACCTGCTTTCTCAGTCCCAGTTAAGTTCACTTTTCAGATAAAAATAAATGCTTCTTCTTATTTTACTAAAAAAAAGACAAGAAAGCGATGGGCATGCTTATGATGAGAAACTTGTCCGACAATCCTCCATTGATGGAAGTTTCACCTTATCTCAGTCGAAGATCATCCGGCATACAGGACGTGCAAGTGCAAGAATACATGCGGCTGTGGCGATTTTAGTCGGCAAGTTTGTAGGGAAATAAGCAAAGCACTTCCGCTTTTGTACTTGTCAACGATAATATTTTGTGCTATTATATATCTGTAAACGGTTACACATGGTGAGGTGATGTCAGTGACAACGATAAGAGATGTTGCGAAAGCAGCGGGGGTATCTGTCGCAACGGTTTCACGGGTTCTGAATGAAACCGGTTACGTTCATGATGATACCAAAAAAAGGGTTCATGCGGCAATTGAGAGCCTCCATTATAGCCCAAATGAAGTGGCACGATCTTTATACAGACGCAAGTCAAGGCTGATCGGACTGCTGCTTCCCGATATTACCAACCCGTTCTTTCCGCTATTGGCCCGCGGTGCCGAAGATGAGATGCGTTTGCAGGATTACCGGATCATATTCGGGAATACGGATGAAAATGCGGAAAAAGAGCGGGATTATATCCAAACATTTCAACAAAATAATGTCATTGGCATGATCTCCATGACAAATAATCTTAGTATGAATATTTATAAAAAGTTGAGTTTTCCTGTTGTCTTTTTAGACCGGACGCCGGCGAATCTTCCTTCTGTATTTGCCGACGGAAAAGAAGGCGGCAGAATCGCAGCTCGGGAAATGATAAAAAGAGGCAGCAGGCGGATTACGTTAATAAAAGGGCCGGCCGGTATCCAAACGGCAAAAGACCGTTTCCAAGGTGCACTGGAAGTATTGAGCTCGGCAAATGTGAATTTTTATGTGATGGCGACATCCTCTTTTTCGTTTCAGGATGCAGAAAGGTGGGCAAAGGAGCTTTTTGAGAAATATGCCGATACGGACGGCGTCATTGCCAGCAATGATATTGTCGCAACGGCAGTGCTGCATGAAGCATTGCGAACCGGAAGATCAATACCGGCAGATCTCCAGATCATCGGTTTTGATGATGTGCCCCACAGCAGCCTGTTGTTTCCGCCGTTATCGACGATCAGGCAGCCTGCATATGAGATGGGAAAAGAAGCGGCGAAACTATTAATAAAATTGATCGAAAATAATCAGCTGCACGAAGTAAATATCCGATTGCCTGTCTCATTTATAGAAAGAAGTACAACAAGAAAGGTGGATGAACATGGCTAAAATTGTCGTTATTGGAAGTGTATCAATGGATTTGGTTGTTTCCGCTTCAAGAAGGCCGAACGCAGGGGAAACAATTATTGGGGAGTCCTTTAAGACAACTCCCGGAGGGAAAGGTGCCAATCAAGCAGTTGCCGCTGCCCGTCTCGGAGCAGAGGTGTACATGATTGGCTGCGTCGGACGGGACAGTAATGGAAAGGCCGCATTAGAGAATTTGCAACGTAATCATGTCCGTACCGACTATATGGAAACGGTTACGGATTTCGAAACCGGAACGGCACATATTACGTTGGCGGAAGGAGACAACAGCATTATCGTTGTCAAAGGAGCAAATGATTATCTAACCCCTGCATTGGTTGAAAAAGCAAAAGCAACGATTCAAACTGCAGATATCGTGTTAATCCAGCAGGAAATTCCCGAGGATACGGTTTACTTTGTCAGCAATATTTGCGCTGACTGCGGGGTTCCGCTGTTATTAAATCCGGCGCCGGCACGGCCGGTCGCACAAGAGGTGCTGGATAAAACAGCCTATCTTACACCAAATGAACATGAAACGGCTGTCTTATTTAGCAGCATAACGAAAGAAGAAGCGCTTAAAAAATATCCAAACAAATTATTTATTACTGAAGGAAAACAAGGCGTCCGTTATTTTAACGGAGAAAAAGAAGAGCTTGTTCCTTCTTATAAAGTGGAGGTCGTCGATACAACAGGTGCAGGCGATACATTCAATGCTGCATTTGCTGTTGCTTTGGCAGAAGGAAAAACGATCACGGAAAGCATTGTATTTGCGAATCGGGCCGCGTCGTTATCCGTAACAAAGTTTGGTGCTCAAGGCGGAATGCCTACAAGATCTGAAGTGGAAAGGAGCTTATAATCATGAAACTGCACGGAATATTAAACAGCCATATTGCAAAAATTTTAGCAGATCTCGGCCATACCGATTGTATTGTTATAGCAGATGCAGGCTTACCGGTGCCGGATGGTGTCCCGAAAATCGATCTGGCTCTGAAGCTTGGAGTTCCGGGTTTTAAAGACGTAGTTGCGGTGATAAAAGAGGAAATGAAAATTGAAAAAGTAACGCTTGCAAGTGAGATCGAGTCGCGGAATCCTGACACTTATCAATACATGAAAGAACAGTTTAGCGGCGTGAAGATGGATATGGTGTCACATGAAAAATTAAAAGAGTTGACAAAACATGCAAAGGCGGTAATCCGTACAGGAGAGGCGACACCTTTTGCAAATTGCATTTTACAGGCAGGGGTTATTTTTTAATAGGATCCCGGATTAAAATAGAACGAACTAGATGTAAAAAGGGGTGAACGAGATGAAAATCTCCATGCGCAATATCCATAAAGCATTTGGGAAAAATGAAGTTTTAAAAGGTGTTGATTTTGAACTGCTTGATGGGGAAATCCACGCTTTAATGGGGGAAAACGGTGCCGGAAAATCGACGCTGATGAATGTCCTCACAGGACTTCATAAATTAGACAATGGTTCAATTTATATCGATGAGAAGGAAACGTATTATTCCAGCCCGAAAGAAGCGGAAGAAAACGGTATTGCCTTTATCCATCAGGAATTAAATACATGGTCGGATATGACGGTGCTGGAAAATTTATTTATTGGCAAAGAGCTGCGTTCTCCTCTCGGCTTATTAAGAACGAATGAGATGAAAGCGCTGGCAAAACAGCAGTTTGAAAAGCTTTCTGTGTCCATTCCGCTCGATAAAGAGGCGGGGCGCTGTTCTGTCGGACAGCAGCAAATGATTGAAATAGCAAAAGCTTTGATGACCGATGCAAAAGTAATTATTATGGATGAGCCGACGGCAGCTTTAACGGAAAGAGAAATTAATAAATTGTTTGAGGTCATTACTTCGTTAAAAAATCACGGTGTTTCGATCGTCTATATTTCACACCGCATGGAGGAAATTTTCAAAATTTGCGACCGGATTACCATCATGCGTGACGGGATCACAGTCGATACGAAAAAAATTGCGGAAACGAATTTTAATGAAGTAGTAAGAAAAATGGTCGGCCGTGAATTAACAGAGCGCTTTCCGCACCGGCAGGCAAATCCCGGTGAAACGGTTCTGGAAGTAAAAAATTTAACGAAAAAAGGTGTATTTGAAAATGTCAGCTTCTCTGTCCGCTCCGGAGAAATCGTTGGTGTATCAGGATTGATGGGTGCCGGAAGGACTGAGATTATGAGAGCAATTTTCGCGATCGATAAATTTGACAGCGGCGAGATCCGTATAAATGGAAAAAAAGTAAAACTGGCTTCTCCTGGTCAGGCAATTGATCACGGAATCGGTTTTATTACAGAAGACCGCAAGGTTGAAGGACTGATTCTCGATTTTTCGCTGCGGGATAATATCGTTTTACCAAGTCTGAAAAGTTTTGCCCCGAAAGGCTTGATAAAACAAAAAGATGAGCGGGAATTTGTTGATATGCTTATCAAACGGCTGACTGTGAAAACGGAATCACAAGATGCGGCTGCAGGAAGTTTATCCGGCGGCAACCAGCAAAAGGTCGTTATTGCAAAATGGATCGGTATCGGGCCAAAAGTATTAATTATGGATGAGCCGACCAGAGGTGTTGACATTGGGGCAAAACGGGAAATTTATCAGTTAATGAATGAATTAACGGACAGAGGTGTGGCGATTATTATGGTTTCCTCTGAATTACCGGAAATTATCGGCATGAGTGACCGCATCCTTGTCGTTCATGAAGGCGAAATAAGCGGTGAGTTAACAAAGGCAGAAGCAACGCAAGAAAAAATTATGACATTCGCAACAGGGGGTCAGTAAGATGAAAGCAATCAATGATGGGAAGACATTAAAAGTCAATCATGTGGATAATATTTTGACGAAGCTGGGACCGCTCCTTGGATTACTGGTTTTAATTATTATTGTATCAATCTTGAATCCTAGCTTTCTCCAACCTTTGAATATTTTAAATTTATTAAGGCAAATTGCCATTAATGCGTTAATTGCCTTCGGCATGACGTTTGTTATTTTAACCGGCGGCATTGATTTATCTGTCGGATCGATCCTCGCTTTATCAAGTGCGTTAATGGCAGGAATGATGGTATCAGGCATTGATCCGATTTTTGCCATTCTATTAGGCTGTCTTTTAGGTGCAGTCATGGGAATCGTAAACGGACTGCTTATTACAAAAGGAAAAATGGCACCATTCATTGCGACTTTAGCAACAATGACTGTTTTCCGCGGCTTAACACTTGTCTATACAGAGGGGAATCCAATTACCGGATTAAGTGACAATCTTGCTTTCCAATTATTTGGACGGGGCTACTTTTTAGGGATACCGGTTCCGGCAATTACGATGGTACTTGCCTTTGCCATCTTGTATGTGATTCTCCACAAAACAGCTTTTGGCCGCAAAACATATGCGATTGGCGGCAATGAAAAGGCTGCCCTGATTTCAGGGATTAAAGTCGACAAAGTAAAAGTGATGATCTATGCATTAGCCGGACTTCTTTCCGCACTTGCCGGGGCGATTTTAACATCGCGTCTGGATTCCGCGCAGCCGACAGCAGGGAATGCCTATGAACTGGATGCGATCGCTGCCGTTGTCTTAGGCGGTACGAGCTTGGCAGGCGGACGTGGAAAAATCTTTGGCACTTTGATTGGTGCATTAATTATCGGTACCTTAAATAACGGTTTAAATATTCTTGGTGTATCGTCCTTTTACCAAATGGTTGTGAAAGGGATTGTCATTATCATTGCTGTATTACTTGATCGGAAAAAATCAGCATAGGAGGGAATCGGATAATGAAAAAATTATTGGTAATAATCGTGGCGTTATCGATGATAATGATGACGGCTTGCTCGATGCAGCCGCCTGAATGGGCAAAACCGTCGAGAAACAAAGATTTAGACGATATCAAACTTGGTTTATCTGTTTCGACGTTAAATAATCCATTCTTTGTCGCCTTGAAGGATGGCGTCGAAAAGGAAGCAAAGGCAAATGGAATGGAAGTCGTTGTAATTGACGCACAAAACGATTCGGCAAAGCAAATTAATGACGTGCAGGACTTATTGCAGCAAGGTGTGGACGCCTTATTGATCAACCCGACTGATTCAGCTGCGATCTCTACCGCTGTACAGTCCGCCAATGATATCGGTATTCCGGTCATTACATTGGACCGCTCAGCCGATGAAGGGGAAGTGGAAACATTAGTTGCTTCTGATAATGTAAAAGGCGGGGAAATGGCGGCACAGTATATTGTTGAACAGCTTGGCAAAAACGCAAAAGTTGTTGAATTAGAAGGTGTGCCGGGTGCATCGGCCACACGTGAACGCGGCGAAGGTTTTCATAATGTTGCCGATACAGAGCTGGATGTCGTCGCAAAACAATCTGCTCATTTTGACCGCACGGAAGGCTTAACGGTTATGGAAAATATCATCCAGGGCAACCCGGGCATCCAGGCAGTATTTGCCCACAATGATGAAATGGCGCTGGGAGCACTTGAAGCAATCAACAGCTCCGGGAAAAATATTCTCGTTGTCGGTTTTGACGGCAATGAAGACGCAATCAAATCGATCCAGGATGGAAAATTAAATGCGACCGTTGCCCAACAGCCGGAATTAATCGGGCAAATGGCTGTCCAGGCAGCAGGCGACGTACTCCAAGGTAAAGAGGTTGAGCCGAATATTCCTGCACCGTTGAAATTGATGACGCAGGAGTGAAAGCTTATTTAACAAGTTCTCCGAACTCGGAGAATCAGGTGGGAACTCTGTCCCACCTAAGCTACGTTTAGAGGTGGGGTTCATTTCCTTTCAGGCATGGAAAGGATTAAAAATTACCGTTTTCGTAAAAATAAAAAGCGTGGCAACGGATATGTAAAGATTTCAGGGTATGAAATAAACGCGACTAAGTTTATTTCATACCTTTTTTTGTTTTTCGCGTGCCTTACCCATAGGTGAAAAAATTTTTCATGTGAACAAACAAATTAACAAATAAATTTACAAACTCTTCATATTGTGTTCATTTGTGCTTAATATGAACTTTATATATTAGAAAAAGAACAAATACTTGCAAAAATGAACAAAATAAATGTTCATTTATGCTCAAACGGATGGATAAGGATGCATTGGGTTCATCCTGAATGAGTTGTGAAAAGAAAAGAGGGATGCCATCATTCAGTTAGATTTTAGTATGATGAGAGATTGAGGAGGTAAATGTTTGTTAGCTGCTGAGAGACGATTACGAATAATTGAATATGTGAATAAGCACCATTCCGCAACAATAAGCACACTTGCTGAAGCATTTAATGTGCATGAAGCGACGATCCGCCGCGACCTTACGAGTATCGAACGGACAAGCAATCTGAAGCGGACACATGGCGGCGTCATCGTTGAAAAGTGGGCACAGGTGGAACCCTCGTTCAATGAACGAGCCGGTCAGAATCCGGATGAAAAGATGAGGATTGGAAAGATGGCTGCCAGTCTTGTAGAAGATGGGGACAATATCATCATCGATTCAGGGACAACCACTCTGCACATTGCGAAAAACCTGGTTCATCGCACAAATCTGACTGTAGTGACCAATGATATTAATATTGCCGCGACGCTTCGGGATTCATCCGCAATTGAAGTGATACTGACCGGCGGTGAACTGTATCCTGCCAGCTATATGTTGAACGGGATGTTCACCAATCATGTCCTGAAATCACTACATGTGCTTAAGGCTTTTATTGGTACTCCGGCGCTTCATCCACAATATGGGTTAATGCACATGGAAGCCAAGCTTGTGCCTGCCAAACAATGCATGATCCAGGCAGCAAGAGAGGTCATTGTTGTTACGGATCATACCAAGATAGGGAACCTTGCCTTACATACCATTGTCCCAAACAGTGACATTCATGCGCTTATCACCGGTCGGGAAGCAACGGACGAGGCACTGGAACCATTCCGAAATGCTGAGATTAATGTGTACACTGTTTAATAGACCAAGGATCTTCAACATTTCAATATTTTACACACAAAAAGTTTAAATAGGATAGCCCAAAATTCTGCACTAAAGGAGATTGAAAATGAAAGCCAAAACAAAATTTTTGCTGTCGTTGGTCACTATTTTTTCCCTTGTCTTGACAGCAGCCTGCTCTAATCAATCGGGCAATTCAGACACACCAAATGATGAACCTGTAGGTAAATATGAAGAGACCGTAACAGTGACGATGGCACGGGATCAACCGAACAATCTCACCTTTCCAAGTGGGGACTCCCTTGACAACAATATCTGGACTCGGGCTCTGGAAGATGAATATGGTCTAAAAATCGAAAATGAATGGGTGACAAGCCTTGATGAATATACGGATAAATTAAACGTTTCCATCACATCCGGGGATTTACCGGACATTTTTAAAGTTAGTGCAACACAGTTAAAAGAACTCGCGGATGAAGGATTGCTAGCCGACCTGACAGATGTTTACGAAAAACAGATTTCAGAATTATCCGATCAAAAACTGAACGAAGATGGCGGACTGGGGTTGCGTTCGGCAACAATTGACGGAAAATTAATGGGCATCCCATATGTAACTTCCGCCATTGATTCAGCGTCAATGATATGGATTCGCAAAGACTGGCTGAATAATTTAGGACTTTCTGAGCCTCAGTCCCTTGATGATGTAATGAATATTGCCAGGGCTTTTAAAAATAATGACCCGGATCAAAACGGACAGGACGATACTTTAGGTTTAGGTGTTACGAAAAACATCTTCTCCGCAGCAGGGGGATTGAGAGGGTTCTTCAATTCCTATCATACTTATCCTAATATTTGGATTGATGATCCAAATGGTGACGGATTGATCAATGGAATCATTCAGCCGGAAATGAAAGATGCGTTGGCTTCGTTACAGAGCCTTTATGAAGAAGGCGTTATTGATCAAGAATTTACGACAAAAACGGGTATTGGTGAAGATGTCATTGCCGGAAAGATGGGCATGTTCTTCGGAACAATGTCGCAACCATTAAATCCATTAAGCCAGACGATGGAAAAGGATCCAAAAGCAGAATGGGAATGTTATCCGATTCTGTCGGCAGATGGAGAACCGGCTATGCCTCAGATAACACAGAATCCGACGGCATACTTTGTTGTCAATCAGAACAGTGAACATCCTGCTGCAATAATGAAGATGGTGAATCTATTTACTGAGAAGTATTTTGGCGAAACGGCAGATCCAAAGTTTAATAATGATGATGGGCATCCTTCACATAACTATCAGTTTGTACGAACTTTTGGTGCAAGAAAGAACTTGGAAGCACATCTGAAGATAGACGAAGTACTGGAAAATGGAAATGTGGATGAATTAAATCCGGAACAAAAAGATTATTATGATCAAATCGAAAAATATCAGAACGGAGACAAAAGCGGATGGAAGTACGCCAAAATCTTCGGACCTCAAGGATCACAGGCTATCATAAATCAGTATGTAGAACAAGACCAATTGTACTTTGATAAATTTGAAGGTCTTGCTACCGATCTAATGGTAGATAAAGGCGGATTATTAAGTGATTTAGCACTGGAAAACTTTACAAAAATCATTACCGGTGAACCAGTCGATAATTTTGATCAATTCGCCGAGGAATGGAATCGCCTTGGCGGCGAAGACATGACTCAGGAAGTAAATGATTGGTACGAGCAACAGTGACATAGTACTATTTTTGAACAGATCCGGAGTCTGTCATCTCTGGATCTGTTTACATAAATTCGAGGTGGACAATATGCACCCTAATAATAGTGAAATTGCTTTAGAAAACAACAGCCGGCGAAAAACATCATTGTATTCACGGAAATCCTTACATTTAATGATTCTTCCAGGTCTGATTATATTAATCATTTTTCAGTATTTGCCAATGTTTGGTTTCGTCATGGCTTTTCAAGATTTTAAACCTGTGCGCGGTTTTTTTGAGTCTGATTGGGTCGGTTTGGATAATTTCAGTTATATTCTCAGTTTACCAAATATTTATCAGGTCATCTGGAATACATTATATATTGCTGTTCTCAAGATTATTGTTGGTCTCGTGTGCCCGATCATTATTGCTATTTTATTGAATGAAATCAGATTAACAATGATCAGACGGACGGTTCAGACACTGATTTATATGCCTCACTTTTTATCGTGGATTATACTTGGCGGAATTATCATTGATCTGTTGTCTCCGTCAGGTGGTGTAATTAATCATATCCTTGGATGGTTTGGTGTGGAACCGATCTATTTTCTCGGAAACAAAGATACGTTTCCTTATCTATTGGTTGGCACTAACTTGTGGAAAGAAGTTGGCTTTAGTACGATCGTATATTTGGCTGCACTGACAAGCATTAACCCGAATTTGTACGAGGCGGCTGTGGTGGACGGGGCCAATCGCTGGCAGCAAATCCGCCATATCACATTACCCGGATTACTGCCTGTCATTATTTTAATGGCGACATTGAGTCTGGGCAATGTTTTAAATGCCGGTTTTGATCAGGTATTTAATCTGTATAACCCACTTGTTTATGAAACCGGGGATATCATTGACACATTCGTTTACAGGATGGGGATTGAGCAGGCGGAGTACTCGCTGTCAACTGCTATCGGCCTTTTCAAGTCGGTTGTCTCCTTCTTTTTAATATCTTTATCCTATTTTTTAGCCCATCGTTTTGCGCATTATAGAATATTTTGAGGTGAGATCGAATGGTACGAGACAGAAGTCTTGGCGCAAAAATTTTTCATATTTGCAATTACACATTTTTAATCACACTGTCCATTCTTTGTGTGATTCCGTTGATTCATGTGCTGGCTGTCTCCTTCAGTTCGAGTACGGAAGCATCGGCCGGATCCGTGTTGCTTTGGCCGGTTCAGTTCACAACGGATGCTTATCAGTTTGTCTTAAATAATCCGCAATTTTTCAGGTCGCTGGGTGTCACATTAGAACGGGTATTTCTAGGTACAACAATCAATCTGTTTTTGATCACGCTGCTTGCTTACCCGCTTTCTAAGGAGAAACATGAATTCCCCCAGCGAACGATATACGTCTGGATTCTCGTTTTCACGATGCTGTTTAATGGCGGCCTCATTCCAACGTTTATGGTGGTGCGATCAACAGGAATTATCGATACGATCTGGGCACTGGTTCTACCGAACGCCGTACCGATTTTCCATGTCGTATTACTGTTGAATTTCTTCAGAGGGATCCCGAAGTCACTGGTTGAAGCGGCATTAATCGATGGAGCAGGTCACTGGACGATCCTGTTCAAGATTATGCTGCCCCTGTCGATTCCTGTGTTGGCTACACTCACGCTGTTCAGCATGGTGGGTCACTGGAATGCATGGTTCGACGGCATGCTGTATATGAATTCGCCGGAAGATTATCCGCTGCAAACTTATCTGCGGACGATCATTATTGAATCGGATCTGTCTTCACTCGATACGGGGGTGGAAGACCAGGTGAAACTTCTCGAGAATGTTTCGGAACGAACAACGAGAGCTGCACAGATTTTTCTTGGTGCCTTACCGATTCTGTTGGTCTATCCTTTCCTTCAGAAATATTTTATGAAAGGGATTGTGATGGGCAGTGTCAAAGAATGAGAAATGAAATGGAGGGTCTTTCGTGCTGACAGAAGCAAAATGGATTTGGGGCGGGGAAG
Source organism: Bacillaceae bacterium Marseille-Q3522 (assembly GCA_017898095.1). Classification (GTDB taxonomy): domain Bacteria; phylum Bacillota; class Bacilli; order Bacillales; family Cytobacillaceae; genus JAGKQJ01. The sequence continues at coordinate 20,241 of JAGKQJ010000029.1, forward strand.
AAAAAAGTCCGCGAAATGAATGGCGCTGTTTTCGAAAAAAATTTAAGCTGTCTGATGATGGTTGGAGCGACGGGCTATTGACAATTACCGCAGACTCCAGATATATCTTGTACGTGAACGGAACCCTTGTCGGCCGTGGGCCTGTCCGCTGCTGGCCGTTTGAACAAGCTTATGATACCTATAATATTGGTCATCTGCTAAGATACGATACTGAAAATATAGTATCCGTTCTTGTTATGCATTTTGGTGTATCGACGTATTCCTATTTGCGCGGGCGCGGCGGCTTGCTGGCACAGTTGGAACTTGAAAAAGCAAATCGAAAGAAAGCAGTTCTTTTCTCCACGGATACGTCATGGAAAACGATACGTCATACGGGGCAAGATTCACGAGTGCCGAGAATGTCTTTTCAACAGGCATTTGCGGAACGAGTAGATGCAAGCATTTGCGATGACGGCTGGACAAGTAACATTTATTCCGATGATGAATGGGAGGACGCCAAAGTCATTGGCGAAGCGGGGATGTTACCATGGACACGGCTGAAAGCGCGTGATATTCCATTCCTGGCGGAAGAGGATATCTATCCTGAAAGAGTCGAATCGCTTCGTGAAATTGACGCGGCATCTGTTCCATGGACCGCCGTGATGGAGACAAGGAACCAGATGATTCCCGGCAGTGAGGATCATGCAAATGCATTTGGCTATATCGGCTATATAGCAACATTAATCCGCGTTTCCCGTTCCACTGAGGCGGTATTTGGGATCACTTATTGGGCACCAAATATCCGCAGTATCAGTCTCAATGGCAAACGATATACCCGAGATCAACTGGAATCGGGCATCTATTTGCATCTGGATCTTCATGAGGGAGATAATCTGCTAATGGTCGAACTTGCCGGTTTAGATCATGGAAGAGGCTTATATATAGGCCTGCAATGTGAAGCGGATTATCAATTTATTTCTCCGCTCTCAGCAGGCACGGAATACGCTGCTTTTGTTTCCATTGGCCCTTTTGAAACGTATGAATACATCGATCACCGTTTCGATGAGGAGATGGTACAGAAACAGCAGAACGTAACAGCATACATTCGCGGTGATCTGCAAGCTAGTGATATCAATGAGGATGAAAAGGAAAAACTTGAACAGTATCGTCAGATTGCTTTTTTAAAAAGTAAAGAAGAACTGCTGCTCTATAAAAATTGGCTACGTCCGCTGCCATGGAAGCTCATCAGCAAAGAGTCGGTCATTGCTCTGTCTGTATGGAAGAAAAGAGCGGCCGCACATCCGGTGCCCCGTTCTCTGGATCAGATTGCCAGTGCCTGCTCCTGTCCTGCAATTATTCCGAGCTTTGATCATGCAGACACGGAGCTTGTGATTGATCTGGGGCAGGAAGTTTCCGGCTATCTCTCATTTGACATCGATGCGGATGAGGGGACGATTATTGATTTCTATGGATTCGAATTTATGTATGACGGCTGGATTCAGCACATGCATTACCTGGAGAACTCGATTCGCTATATCTGCCGTGAAGGAAGGCAACGTTATACTTCACCGATTCGGAGAGGCTTGAGATATCTGATGATTACCGTTCGCAAAGCCGGCAGGCCGGTCCTTTTTCATGATGTTCATATGATATCCAGTCATTATCCGGTTGCTAAAATCGGACAGTTTACGTGTTCGGATGCTTTGTTGAATGATATTTGGAAGATCAGCCAAAATACAACGATTTTGTGTATGGAAGATACATTTGTTGACTGTCCCGCTTTTGAACAGACTTTTTGGGTGGGTGACAGCCGCAATGAGGCATTGATTGCCTATTATTTGTTTGGCAGCGAGGATTTAATCAAACGATGCCTGAATTTGGTTCCGGGATCAAAAACGCAGTCGCCTTTATATGTCGATCAGGTTCCGAGCGGTTTTAACAGTGTAATTCCCAATTGGACGTTCTTTTGGGTCAATGCCTGTTTGGAGTATTACCGGCGAACAGGGGATTTGTCTTTTGTGAAGGATATCTATCCGGAAATCCGTTTTACGCTGAAACATTACCAGGAATATATCGATGATCGCGGGCTCCTTAATATGCACGGATGGAACTTTCTCGACTGGGCACCGATTGATCAGCCGCGTGAAGGGGTTGTGAGTCATCAAAATATGTTATTTGTCAAAGCGATGCGCCATGCAGCCGAACTGGCTGAAATCACAGGAAGTACTGGTGAAGCGGCTCAATTTTATGAAGTGGCGGAATCTCTTGCACAGGCAATTAATCGTTATCTCTGGTCGGATGAGCGGGAGGCTTATTATGATTGCATCCATGCGGACGGCACGTATTCAACCGTGTTCAGTATGCAGACGCAAATTGTCGCCTGTCTGTGCGGAATTGCCTCTCCGGCTCGCAAGAAGAAACTTGAGGACTACCTGTTGTCGCCGCCATCGGGTTTCATCCCGGTCGGCAGTCCATTTATGTCATTTTTCTATTATGAAGCATTGGCAAATGCGGGATATTTTGCACAGATGATTAACGACATGCGCAAACAGTACGGACAGATGCTGGAATACGGGGCAACCACCTGCTGGGAAATGTATCCGAAACCCGTCCAAGGTCGAATCGATGCAAAACATCTCACGCGCAGCCACTGTCATGCCTGGTCGGCTGCACCGGGTTACTTCCTGGGTGCTTATGTGCTAGGCGTCAGCAGTGATGATCCCGGCTGGAAAAAAGTGAAGGTCTGTCCAAATCCGTCCGGATTAAGCTGGGCAAAGGGGAGTGTACCGTTGCCGGAAAAAGGGCGTATTGATGTCTCATGGCGGATAGATGACAAACATGGTCTGTTGGTTGACGTTTGGGCGCCTCAGCATGTTTCTATTGATGCGTCTCTGCCGGGAAACCGCAAGGGACAAATAAAAATTCATCCATTGGAGTGACGGTTATGTCAGAAGAAAAAGCAAAAGTATATTTTCAGGCACACAGGGGCGGAGGAGCGCACGAAGCTCCCGACAATACGATGTCTGCCAATCGCTACGCATGGAGTCTTGGCGGTATTCCGGAAGCCGATATTCGTTCAACAAGTGACGGGATCATTATCTGTCTCCATGACAACACGCTTGCACGGACGACGAATGCTCCGGATGCTATTAAAGACATGCCTGTTGGGTCTTTAAGTTACGAGGAAATCAGAAAATGGAATGCGGGTGTTCATTTTGGCGGTACGTTCCAGGGGGAAAAAGTTCCGGTTCTGGAGGAAGTATTCTCGGAAATGAAAAACGATCCGGATCGCATGATTTATCTCGATCTCAAAGATGTTGATTTGGATAGACTTGGCCGGATGATAAATCAGTATGGCATTAACGAACAAGTGATTTTTGCCCACAATGTTCAGGAAAACTGCGGGCGGATGAAAAAGATTGCCGCTGGTGTAAAGAGTATGCTGTGGATCGGCGGGAACGGTGAGCAAATTCAGCAGCGTTATCTCGCTGCCCGTGACTCGGGATTTTCGGGGCTGGATCAGGTTCAGATTCATTTAAATTCAGCTCCTCCGGCTGGTAAATCATGGCCATACCAAGTGAATGAAACATTTTTAATCGAGGCGTTGGCTGAAACAGGCCGCCTCGGGATCGATTTGGAAGTGCTGCCGTTTACTTTCAGCCAGTCGTCGATTGATCGTTTACTGGATATAGGGATACGCTGGTTTGCGACGGATGAGCCTTCCCGGTTCGTTCAATATGTTCGATCATGGCAAGAAAAAAATATCTGCTGAAAAAATGAATTTTCTCAGAAAAATGATGGAATCGGGGTGAAAGATATGGAACTAGGAGGAATTGTTGGCGGATTGTACCGTGCCTGTCAGTGGTGTATGAAACTGGCTTACTTGAATTTGCTTTGGCTGGCATTCTGCCTCGCCGGGCTGATTCTGTTTGGTCTTTTTCCGGCTACAGCAGCGATGTTTTCCGTAGTTAGGAAATGGATGATGGGTGAAAGTGATGCTCCGGTTTTTCGTTCTTTTCTTCAGACATATAAGTCAGCTTTTCTGACATCTAATGGGATAGGCTTTATTTTAGCCGGTTGCGGCTATCTTCTCTCTGTGAATTTTTTCTATTCATTGCTGTTAGATGGCTGGCTTTCGATTATTGTCTTAACCAGTTTAATTTGCATGTCCCTGATTTATGTTATCATTGTTATTTATATTTTTCCGGTTTTCGTTCATTATCAGTTAGGTTTTACAAAATACATTAAACACGCTTTGGTAAGCGGATTGACACATCCTGGTCGTACTTTGCTGATGATTGCTGCTGTTATCATTTATTATTTTGTGATGGTGTGGGTGCCGGGGCTTATCCCGTTCTTCAGTGGAAGTATTCTGGCGGTGATCCTGATGGGGCCATCCTATCAGGGTTTTCGTAAAATAGATAATCAGGCTGTTCATAAGGATCGGTTGTCTCAGCAGGCTTAACCGTCCTGCCTTTTTCTTCTGATCCCGAAATACTTTGAACATTACAGGGATGAGCAGGAAGAAAAAGGAGATTGTCAAATGCGTGCCCCGTACGTCGAAAAGCAGTCTGATCGTTGCTGCTTTTCTTCCATCCCTTCAAAGAAGCATATGGGAAGCAGAGCCATTTTGTTTTTATTTAAAGACCACGCCTGCACAAAGAAGTACACCGGTTTCGAAACGTTAGGAGTTATTTACACAAGAAGAGGCAGACGCTTCTTTGATTTTTCTACGGAACAGCAAATGATTACAAAGATTTATCAAGATTTACATGAAAGCGGCTGGTTTACAGAATACAAAACGGAATATTTGTTGCTTGATGCGGAGATATTGCCGTGGAATTTAAAGGTGAAAGATCTAAGCAATCGAAAAGGGGGTATCGCATGAGCGGCACCCCTTTAGATAAAATTAGAACTCTATTTTGAAATCGTAATAATGCCGCCGCAGGAGGACAGCGGATCAAATTCGCAATGGCAAAAAGTTTTTAATGCTGCGTTGATCTCTTCAAAGACGAAATAAAATTCATCTTCATCCCAGGATTCCAGGTTCTCTTTTCTGCATGTCTCCAGCTCTTGCCGTGTTGAAAAAGCGATATCACCAATAAAAATTTTTCCCTGTTGCGAAAGCATCGGAAGCAGGCTGCGAAGAAACGTGACCTTTTCTTCATCAGTTAAATGGTGTAGCGCATACGTGCTGATAATAAAGTCATACTTTTTCGCTTGCATAGCTTTCGGAAGGCCTTTTGTAAAATCCCATTCAAGCAAATGGGCATGCGGCATTTTTTTCCCGGCAATGGCAATCATTTCGGCTGAAAAGTCGATGCCGTCAATAAAATGCCCGTGTTCATAAAGCTTTGTTGTCAATACACCTGTACCAAAGCCGATATCGAAGACAGATGCCTGCTTTTTTTGCATCACTTCGTTAAAAATCGCATTTAAAATTTTTTTATACCCGGCAAACGGATAAACATCCGTCTCATCACTCATTTGCACGGTTTGATCATAATGATTCGCCCATAAATCAAATCCCTGTTTGCTCATATATTTACCTCCATTGTTGGAACAAGTTAAATCATTTCCAATAGAGGCTATTCGAAAAGATTTAACCGTTTATCTGCTCATTATTTAAAAATTTGTGTGCGTTCATTCTTTGATTTTTCATGTAAATAACCGCCTTTTCCCGTTTTGTATAGAATAGCATTCTTCCCGCTTTTTTGTATAGAAGAATTGGTAAAATGAATCAAAAAAAAGGAGTACACTATTCCAAGTGGAGTACTCCTTTTTCTTCCTGTTTAAGAGAATTGCAACATACTCTAATAAATGGATCTGTGTCTAACTCTATGCGCTATCGGATAAAGGTCTTAAGCCGATGTGTGTTCGCCTTCCGCTTTTCTTATCGTAAGAAATCCCGACTTCCGAATGTTTCGCAGCCTTGTTGCGAAAGAAGTTGTGTGAAAAAACTCCTGCTGTCTTCATCATCCTCGAAGGCTTTCTTAATCGGAATAAGTTATTTCGCAAGAGATTCAGATTCGAGACGGCCAGCCCCATATAGTCGATACGCACCGTGCATCGTCGGACCGACGTATTGATTCAGCTTGAAACCGTGGCGGATCGCTTCGGTAATAAAATCTTTCGCCGTTTCAACAGCTTCGAGCACAGCTTTTCCTTTTGCCAGCTCCGCTGTGATTGCAGCAGAGTACGTACATCCCGCACCGTGAATATAAGTGGTATCAATAAGTTCGCTTTCATACAGTTTAAATTCTCTGCCGTCAAAAAGCAGATCGACTGCTTTTTCATGCTGTAATTTTGCGCCGCCTTTTATAATGACATATTTTGCCCCAAGTTCGTGAATCTTCGCCGCAGCTTCTTTCATTTCTTCAATCGTATGAATCGGCTTTGTTTTCGCCAGCTGTGACGCTTCGAACAAATTCGGTGTTACTACTGTTGCTCTCGGAACAAGAATCTCTCTCAATGCGTCGGCCGTTTCCGGATGAAGCACTTCATCTTCTCCTTTGCAAACCATAACGGGGTCGATGACGGCCTTCGTCGATTTATTTTCATCGATCACTTTTGCTGCTGTTTCGATTATTTCAACGGAACCAAGCATCCCGGTCTTCATGGCATCTATTCCGACAGATAAAATCGTCTCTAATTGTGCCTGCAATGTTTCGATTGCCAGCGGAAAGACGTTATGATGCCACTCGTCATTCGGATCCATGGTGACAATCGTCGTAATGGCCGACATTCCGTAAACACCAAGTTCCTGAAATGTTTTTAAATCAGCCTGTAAACCGGCACCGCCGCTTGAATCGGATCCGGCAATTGTTAAAACTTTTTTCATAGACATACGCTTTTTCCTCCCGGAAAGGTTTTTGTTCTTATTATAACGCAATGAGGACGAAATACCAGACGCGGAAATCGCAGTCGAAAATGAAAGCGATTTTGAAAAAGTTTTTCACTTTATATTAGTGAATCATTATTAAGATTATTACTTAATATTGTCAGCAATCAACTTTATCACTTTTTCTAAATAACTTCGTTGGTAGGGTAACAAATGCTTGTAAACTAACGTCCTTTTTTCCTGAGTTTGTTCATCTCGTATCCTTCAATCGGGATTTCATTCTTTTTTCCAAAACAACGGAAATTGTGAAAAAAACCTTACCACTAAGAAAAACAGCATTCTTATGATAAAATAAGGCTACAAACAAAAGAAAAAGCGGGGAACCTGTATGCATGTTGAAATCACAAAAGAACCAATTCAAATACAAGCGGTTATTGATAAAGTCATCCAACGAAATGCAGGTGCCATCACAACTTTTATCGGAACTGTAAGAGAATTTACGAATGGCAGAAAAACGCTCTATTTAGTGTATGAAGCGTATGAATCGATGGCCGTCAAAAAATTGTCGCAGATTGCATCAGAGATCGAGTCCCGCTGGAACAGTGCCAAAGTGGCAATCAGCCATCGCACAGGAAAGCTAGGAATATCAGACATCGCTGTGATCATTGCTGTATCCACTCCTCATCGCGCCGATGCATACGAAGCAAACCGCTATGCAATTGAACGTCTGAAAGAAATCGTCCCTATCTGGAAAAAGGAATACTGGGAGGATGGGGAAGAATGGATTGGAAATCAATTAGGAACTGCTGCATATGCAAATGGAGCACCGGAGGAATTAGAAGACGATGAATAAAATATTATTTTTCGCCCATTTAAAAGAGCTTGTTGGTAAAGAATTTATTATGATCGATGCGAAAGGAAAAACAATTGCTGAATTAAAAATCAGTTTACAAGAAATGTATCACAAGTTAAATCTGGCAGGTGTTTTCGCCGCTATCAATGAAGAGTTTGCCCAGGATACGGAAAAAATTCAACGCGGTGATACGATCGCTTTCATTCCCCCCGTCAGCGGTGGTTAAAGTGGGTGTCTGTTCTTTTATTAGATGATGATCCGGCAAATCAAATAAGGTCCTGTTAATAACAAAGGATGAGATTTCATTTTATTATTGTGGAAAAAGGTGAGAGAGTTGTCTGATCGGTATGTTCGGCAAAAACGCTTTGCTCCTGTAGGAGAAGAAGGGCAGAAAAAAATCCAACACAAGCATGTTTTGATCGTCGGAGCCGGGGCGCTCGGTTCAAGCAGTGCGGAAATGTTAACGCGTGCCGGCATTGGCAAACTAACCATTGTTGACCGCGATTACATTGAGGAAAGCAATTTGCAAAGACAGCAGCTTTACACTGAACAGGATGCTAAGGAAAAGCTCCCAAAAGCGGTTGCAGCTGCAAACCGGCTGCGGGCAATAAACTCGGATGTCGACATAAACGGGATCATGACGGACGCCAATACAAGCACTCTCTTAACTCTCAGCGAAACAGTTGATATTATTATTGACGGAACAGATAATATGGAAACGAGAATGATCATAAATGATATTTCCCAGCTGAAAAATATACCGTGGATCTTTGGCGCATGTGTCAGCAGCTTTGGAATGAGTTTTACCGTAATTCCGAAAAAAACATCCTGCCTGCATTGTTTGTTAAAAACAATCCCGATACAGGAAGCAAGCTGTGAAACGGCAGGAATTATTTCACCTGCTGTCCAGATGGTATCCGCTTATCAAGTGGCGGAAGCGCTGAAAATACTGGTTGAAGATTGGAAGGCGGTCCGCTCTGAATTTGTCAGCTTTGATCTTTGGCACAACCAGTCCACCAGAATAAAAATGGAAAAGGCGAAAGATGAAAATTGCTTAACTTGCGGAATCAAGCGGACGTATCCATTTTTGCAACAAAAGAATCATACAAAAGCAGCCATGTTATGCGGGCGCAGTACGATTCACATTCGCCCGGCTGCTGCGAGGCAGCTTAACCTTGCCGTTTTAGCAAAGCAGTTAATCGTGCAAGGATATAACGTAAAAGGGAATCCATACCTGATATATCTCGAAGTTGACGGGAAGCGGGTTATCCTCTTTAAAGATGGCAGGGCATTAATTCACGAAACAACTGATGTTGCTGCGGCAAAAAGCATGTATCATAAAATACTAAGCGAATCTTAAAGAATCATTCAACTGTGAGAGACAGAAAGGAAGAGAATTATGGGGAGAATCCTTCATAATGATTGGGAAGCTTTGCTTGAAAATGAATTTCAGCAAAGCTATTACCGGCAATTACGGGAATTTCTTAAAAGTGAATACCGCAACAAAACGATTTATCCTGACAAATATGATATTTTTAACGCACTCCATTATACTTCTTATCATGATGTAAAGGTAGTCTTGCTCGGACAGGATCCTTACCACGGACCGGGACAGGCGCACGGTTTAAGTTTTTCCGTAAAGCCCGGTGTTCCGCTGCCGCCGTCTTTACAAAATATTTTTCAAGAACTGCATGACGATCTCGGCTGCCAGGTTCCGAATAACGGTTATTTAGTGAAGTGGGCAAAACAGGGGGTTATGCTGTTAAACACGGTATTAACCGTCCGGAGAGGACAGGCTCATTCGCATCGCGGAAAAGGATGGGAAATATTCACTGATAGAGTGATTGAAACACTTAATAAGAGAGAGAAACCGGTTATCTTTTTACTATGGGGAAGACCGGCGCAAGAAAAAGCAGGATATATAGCTACAAGCAAACATTTCGTAATCCGCTCACCGCATCCGAGCCCGTTATCCGCACATCACGGTTTTTTCGGAAGCCGGCCATTTTCAAGAGTCAATGAACAACTGCGAAAAATGGGTGAAAAAGAAATAGATTGGCAAATTGAGAATATTTAGCATGGTTCAACCCCAAAAAGGTCATAATTACATTTCAAACACAATATATAGATGATTAAAGAAAGTGAAGAACACAATATATTATGGTTTTGTATGACTTATTTAATAATATCCCCGTTTTTGGGGACTAACCATAGCATATTAATAAAGCCCGTATTTTTTGATAGAAAAGCAAACGGCTGGAGCATAAAGGGAAGAGGAGAGATACGGATTGCCAAAAATCAATTGTCTAAAGTGCAAGTATTTTTACGTAACGTGGAATGCGAACTTTCCTAGAGGCTGTAAGGTATATGGCTTTAAAACGAAGGAGCTTCCGTCACTTGCTGTTTTCCGCGCCTCCGGCGAGCCGTGCCATTATTATCAACAAAAATAAGCATTTTAATTGATGTTATATGAAAGGGGGATAAATGTATTGCACATTTCCATCCACACACTTCTTAATAAAATCGAAGCGGAATTGCAGGCAGCAAAAACAAGTGCTTCCGAGGCAGGCATTCGTGAAAGAGTACATGGAATAAAAACATTATGCGAGCTTATACTCGAGAATCATCAAGGGTCAGAAGAAAAAATGGTTCCCAATGATCCGGTTTCTTCACAGCCTATACCTGGAACGGTTCAGCCTGTACAAAGCAATCATTTGCAAGGCAGAAAAATGGATCTGGGTGATGAAGCAAATGGTGATTCTATTTTTGATTTTTAGCCCGGAAGATGATTTTGTGAAAACGCTGATTTAGAGATTATTTTGCAGTAAAATAGGAAAATAATAACAAGGGGGATGATAGGATGAAACTATTCATTTTGCTCGGAGCAGTGAACGCATTTTTATCTGTCGCTTTAGGGGCGTTTGGCGCGCATGGGTTAGAGGGAAAATTAGAGCCGAAGTATTTAGAAACCTGGAAAACAGCCGTAAACTACCAAATGTTCCATGCGACAGGCTTATTTATCATCGGCATTTTACTTGGGAAAACCCCGGGAAGCAGCTTGTTATCATGGTCAGGCTGGGTGATGCTGATCGGAGTCATCTTATTTTCCGGCAGCTTGTATGTCCTGAGTTTAACACAGATTAAAGTATTAGGTGCCATCACTCCGTTTGGCGGCATTGCTTTTTTAACAGCATGGCTCCTCTTAGCTATTGCTGCCGTAAAAGCGTTGTAAATTAGGAAAAGCTTTTTGATAAAAAAGAGGATCGGGATGCCGTTCAATGGGCGGCATCCTTTTTTTGGGAAAATCTCTGCTGAAGTGCGGTACATATGCTACATGTTATCAAAAATATTCGATTTCTTCTTCAAATGTAATGTAGTCTAAGTAGATCATCGGAATTAAGTAGCGCAGCCCTGTTTGCGGATCGCTTAAAATCAGATGATCCCGTCCGGCTGCTTCGATTATTCCCTTAAAGATCTTTGCATTCCATTCCCGGTTATTTTCAAATGTCGCATATACGGTAATCAGCTTTCCTTTGTTCAGGCGCAGAATATTTTCGATAAACGATTGTTCAAGCGGCAGCATCCCCGGAACTTCCGGAGCTGGTGCAGGCGGAGCCGGTGTTCCCGGTGTATATATTTGTTGTTGCTGAGGCATGCCTGCTCCTGCTGTTTGCTGTTGCTGCGGATAAGCCGGCTGCTGTTGTGATGGGAAATAAGGCTGCCCCTGCATGGGTTGTGTTCCATAAAGAGGCTGCTGCGTGCCGTAAGGTTGATATTGGCGAAAACCGCCATACAAATTGTTGCTCGATGGATTCAAATAAATTCCTCCCCCGTAAATTCTTTTTTATACCATTAGGCATCTGTTTTCAGATTGATAAATCCTTTTTAAAATACTGCAGGGCAATTTGCCTGAGAAGGAGAATAAAAGCAATGTGATTTAAAACGGCCGGTATTCCATTGATTAAACCATTGAGGAGGACAGGCCCCTGGAGGTTCGAAAAACCATAGGGAATTGCCGGCTGGATGAAATTTTAATCCCTTTATCACCTTTCGTGCTAAATTAATTTCATTTTGTCTTGCTGCCTGATAAAAATACCTTCTTTGCACTGCTTCAAATCCTCCCGGACTTTGATAGACCATCTGCTGGATGGAGCGGATGCCGCGGAAATCAAGACAATTTCCCAGAACCCGGTTAACGCCGACATTTCCAACTAACAGCATTGCCTGATTACCGTCTCCCTCTGCTTCAGCACGCATTAACCGTGCCAACAGCCTCACTTCCGGTTCTGTATGTGCAATAACCGCCACGCTGTTTTTCACCTCACTTGTTGTTCAATCTCGATGTTTATCGCAGATTAAGGGGCAGTAATACCCCCGCCTCAAAAATAAAGGTGAAACCAATCATTTTAGGCAGGGGATAAACTGCCCCTAAAAGCCCGATTGGTGAGACAAGGTTTTTCTTAGAGCTTCAGCTCTTAGAAAAATCAATCAGGCTCCGCGTGATAAGGAGTTTCTTAGGGCTTCAGCCCTTAGAAACTTCAATCGGGCTCTGCGCGATAAGGAATATCTTAGAGCTTCAGCTCTTAGATATTTCAACCAGGCTCTGCGTGGTAAGGTTTTTCTTAGGGCTTTAGCCCTTAGAAAAATCAATCAGGCTCCGCGTGACTAACCATCAGTGGGGGATGAAGGCCGACTAAGTACGCCACGGCCTCATGTCTTCCTCGGCACTAGTACGTCCTGTACGTCGAAAAACCCCCACTGATGGAAGTTTCACTTTATCGGATGGCGACTATAAATTGCAATGTTTAAACAATCTTCATTACCAACATCTTATGAGGTAGGGTTCTAAGTTATTCTTAATTTGCGGAAATAAATTGGGCAAATAGCAGGCTCTGTATATCATTTAAGTATTGAACAACTAAGTGCTGAACTCTTGATTTTACAACTACAACAGATACACTGGCAACGTTCGCCGCTGCCAAAACGGATCGTGTCAAGATGATGACAGCACACACTGTAGTCGTTGATATAGGTGCCGCGCTGGGACCGCTGACTTCCTATTTTCTCATTGATCTTGCCAGACTGACACTGGTTTATTCATTGGCGGGAGTGTTGCTGATTTTACTTGGAGCAATCTGGATCGGATTTGGGGAAAAGACTATGATGCATCGAAAAGAAAATACGTGAAATTACGACTTATCGTGTTAATAACACCATACGGTGTGCAGAAACGGATGGTCCATATTGTATCGATTGTATACTGACAATTAGGGGACTCACTTACGTGACCGCTGTTAAGCTACATCCGTTGTATCAACAGCTTTATTCACGTCTCTTTCATCTAACTGTTTTTGTGCATTATTAATCTCGACCAGCAATGCAATACTAACGAATGCATTTACCTCTTTATTATCAGAAGGATCAATTTTATTAACAAGCTCGATTGCGTGATCAATTTCTTCCTGTGTCAGTTTTTCTTTGATTACGTTTGTATCTCCAGTATCTTGGAAAAGATTTCCGACTGCCTTTGTCGTTTCAACAACCGGATCGGCAGTAGGTTTCGACCATTGAAAAATGCCAACTAGGAGAAGTGCAATAATAAGAAGAAACCATAACCAGTTCTTTTTCGATACGGACCTGTTATTTTTAACCAATAAGGGATCAATAAATTTTTTTAGTATTTCGAGATATTGTTGCTACTTTTTTTAAAATGACTGCTTGGACATCCGTTTGATACAAAAAGAAATGTGTGTCGTCTTCCCTTGCTTTTTCGAAACTGTTCCACTTAAAAAAAGTTGTTGATTTATCCAATTCTCTTTTCAGTCCGTCTTCACTGATTGTCAGCTTACAATCACCTAATATATTGGTAAAATTCATTTTTTTAATGATAATTTGATAGAAAACAATGTTACTGGTTTATAGAGAATTGGAGAGAAAAGATACCACATACTAG